>DAIOXG010000141.1:0-6626 GCA_036758085.1 Prevotella sp.
GAGACGCCTGCCTATGCTACAGATGCCGGTGATTTTTGGGCGCTTGCCAATTATGATCGCTTCAAAGGGAGTCGAAAAGCTAATGTTGAAGTCCACGGTGGTGCAACATTAGAAGAAATTACGGTTCCCATCATTGAGATTACCTACAATCCGGGCAAAGTTGAGGTACATATTCTTCCAGTAGCCGAAACCTATGTGGATTTTAATGCCACTCCAGAAATCGAGGTTAGTTTCCGAAAGAAGGCAGCCGTCCGGATCTACATTTCAGCAACTGTATCTGATGTTAACCTTCGAATTGATGGGAAAATATATGAAGCACAATCGACGGAGCCAAACTATTTCTATGTAGAAATGCCGGATATCAAGAGGCCTAAAACATATTATGCTGATGTCTTTGCCGGAGATAACCCACTTGCGGAGAATCTTCCTATCAAGATTAAGAGCGAAGGCATGGGTTCCAATAAAAAGAGCATTCTGTAAGGGAGGTGCACCATCATGGAAGAAAAGCTTCGTGAATGCTTTAGCGAGATGGTTGTCTACAAGGATCTGAAGAACAATAATTTCTTCTCTTCTTTGAGCTTGCCTTCTTTTCTGCGCGACTGGCTACTGAAAAAATTTAGCGATGAAGATGGTAGAGTGGATGCTCAGGAAGTCGCTGAGTTTGTTCATACATATCTTCCGCGCAAAGAGGAATGGATAAGCATTAAGAACCGTGTTGTTTATGAAAATGAACGCGTTCAAATTCTAACAAAAGTCGCTATCGATATTGATATCAAAACCGGTGAGATCTCTTTTTCGTTGCCCGATTTTGGTCTTACTTCAAAAGAAACTATAATTGAGCCGCATGTGTGGGAGGAATACAAGTCTGAACTCGTAAATGGTCAAGAAACTTGGGGTGTGATTGAGCTCGGTTATAGATTCCCTGATGATACCGTAAAACCGAAAATCACAGGAAAAATCAAAATGACCGGGTTTACAAACTTCTGCCCTTATACTGTAGATTTAGACTACTACAAAGATGCACGGGCAGAGTTTACCGTATCTGAGTGGATTGACGTGCTACTTGGCGCTATTGACTATAATGCTTCCGGATATTCCGGCGAGGATGAGAAGCTGGCAATGCTAACTCGGCTTCTTCCGTTTGTGGAAAAGCGGATAAACTTGCTTGAACTCGCCCCTAAAGGAACCGGGAAATCGTATGTTTTTGGAAATGTCAGCAAATATGGGATGCTGACTGACGGCGGCAAAATCACGAGGGCCAAAATGTTTTATGATACGGGTCGTAGAACGCCTGGTTTTATCTGTGGCAACGATTATGTCGCCATTGATGAAGTGAAGCTTGTGACCTTCAATGATGTGAACGAGATGCGTTCGATTATGCAAGGCTATATGGAAAAGGGCACATTCAATATTGGAGGCTATGAAGGCAAGTCCGATGCTGGTGTCGTATTTCTCGGAAATATTGCCCAAGAGAATATGGACGAGTATAGCAGCATGTTCACGGAACTCCCTTCTCTTTTCCAAGAAAGTGCGCTCGTTGATCGTATCCACGGGTTCATAAAAGGCTGGGATATACCCCGAATGAATGATGACCTGAAGATTTCCGGATGGGCACTCAATTCCGAATACTTCTGCTCAATTTTGCATTTACTGCGCGATGATGCCAGTTATCGAGCTATTGTCGATCAACTTGTTGAAGTCCCAGAGAGGGCGGATACAAGAGATACTGAGGCTGTAAAAAGGATTGCTACCGCCTATTTGAAACTTCTGTTCCCGAATGTTAGAACTGTTGCTGATGTGAACCCGAAAAGGTTTATTCGTTACTGTCTAAGACCCGCTCGTAATATGCGGCAAATTATCAAGCGACAGATGGGAATTTTGGATACAGAATTCAAAGGAAAAGATGTCCCAACTTACAGCGTAAGGGAGTTGGGTTCAGATGTCTGATTGCGTAATATGCGGGAGAAAACATCTCGATAAAGACACCGTTGGAATAAACAAGAAACTGCTCGGAGAGGATATTCGGAACTATTATTGCATGGATTGCCTTGCAGAGTACCTGGGATGTACGGTGCAAGAATTGTTAGATAAAATTGAAGAATTCAAAGAAGAAGGGTGCAAACTATTTCAGTGAAGGAGGTGGTTGAGATGAAGAAATTTGTTTATGCTGATAACGCAGCGACCACTCAGTTAGATATGGAAGCGTTTGAAGCTATGAAGCCATTCCTGCTAAGCGAGTATGGAAATCCATCTCAACCATACTCATTTTCTCGATCCGCGAAAAAAGCATTGTCGGAATCCAGGGCCGTTATAGCCGAATGCATCGGGGCACAACCGGAGGAGATTTATTTTACTTCTGGGGGCACTGAAAGCGATAATTGGGCAATAAAAGGCTCCGCATTAGTCAACGAAGAAAAAAGGGCTATGATTACTTCAACTCTGGAACATCATGCGATTCTTCGTGCAAGCTCGGCAATTGAACGTCTTGGATATCCTGTTGCCTATCTCGCCCCTACTAAAGAAGGCATTATTACAGGCAATATTTTAAAAAGTGAAATTACAGATAATACTTTCCTCGTCTCGGTAATGTTTGCGAATAACGAGATTGGATCGATTCAGCCGATCTCGGATCTTAGTGCAATTTCACACGAGCACGGAGCTTTTTTCCATACTGATGCAGTCCAGGGAATCGGTCATGTTCCGCTGAAAGTAAATGATTATGGCATTGATATGCTTTCTGCATCCGCTCATAAGTTCCATGGGCCTCGCGGAATTGGCTTTTTGTATGTTAAAAATGGTGTTCCCCTTGCTCCTATCTTAAACGGGGGAAACCAGGAGTTCGGCATGAGGGCAGGTACTCAAAATGTCCCAGCAATTGTCGGCATGGCATATGCGCTTAAGAAATCATGTGCCCAATTAAACAGAAATATAGAATATATTCGCTCGTTGGAACGCATTCTTCTAACAGAACTAAATGGACATGGGGTGCTATTTGCTCGTAACGGTGGCGACCATACTCTTCCAGGATTGGTCAGCTTGTCATTCCCTGGATTATCAGGCGAAACCATATTACATCGGTTAGATTTAAAAGGGATCGCTGTATCGACCGGATCAGCATGTGATGGTCAAAATACGGAAATTTCACATGTGCTAAAGGCTATTCAACTTGAGGAAAGCCGTGCACGAGGAACAATTCGTATTTCATTGGGTGACACAAACGATGAGGAAGATGTAATAATAATCGCAAATGCAATCGCAGAAATCGTTAAATCAAGGGGGTAGCAGAAGTGGCGAAAAAGCGTTCCTCTCGCAGATCATCAAAATGTCCAGAACCGATTAATACACTCCTTGATTTGGCAGGTGCCGCAGCCTTGCGTACATATGTAAAGCATAAAGTAAAAAAGGACTATGCTAAAGGCGAAGGCGAAGCCTCTGCGAAAGCTGCTGCGATGGTTTTTGGGGCAGGGTCAATGCGCAAAGGAAGTGCAGGCATTATTAATCTCGGCGGCCTAATGGGATTGAATAGTGCGCTAAAAGACATCGAGAACATGAATAAATCTGAACATGCCTCAATTGCGCAGCCTTTTGTGGATCATATTTCGAGCGAGCAAATAGATGTTTCCGCTAAGGTAGTTCCAAAATACACATGGAGACTACATTGTGAGGATGGAACTCAATATGGTTTATCACCCCTCGACTACGAAACTGCCGACGAGTATGACGAGGCTCTTCAATCAGCAAAAAACTCGAGTAATACGATTGATGTAGTTGAGCAAAGCGAATCTAAAGAAAATCTCACCGAACATAAACCTATGCCGTCCAAATATATATGGCGCAAGTATTGTTCTGATGGCACCGCCTATGGAATAGATCCGGAAGACTATGAAACCGCAGATGATTACCAAGATGCATTGAATAAAGCATTGAGCGAGGGGAAAAGTCCTGAATAGCCTCTTTCACTGATGGTTGTAGACTGAGAATAAGACACTAATCCCACCTTCTGCTGAGAGGGGGATGATATATATAATAATGCCTTCAATTTATAGGAGTACATATGGATATCAAAGCAAAACTCCGCCCGTTTTATGTTGCAAAACTTTTGTATGAGCAAACAGATGAAGACCATTATCTTACGATAGTGCAGATTATGGAGCAGCTTGAGAGCACTTACGGCATTTCCACTTCTCGTGGTACTGTAGGTGATGATATTAAAGCTCTCCAAGAGTTAGGCATCGAGATCGAAGTAGAGACTTCAACCCAGAACAGATTTTATTTAATTGGGCGGCGTTTTGATCTCCCAGAGATAAAGATGTTGATTGATGCAGTTGAATCGGCCAGATTTATACCAACAGAGAAAAGTGCTGCACTGGTTGGCAAACTTGGTTTGTTGACAAGCAAGTACAACGCAGACAAATTGGTTCGAAACGTTGATGTGGAAAATCGTATCAAATCGGATAACGAGAAGATTTACTATATCATGGAAGCCTTGAATGATGCCATCAACGCGCGCAAAAAAGTGTCCTTTCAGTATTTTACTTACAATGTACGGAAAGAGCAGATGCTAAAAAGCAACGGGAAGGTCTATATATTTAGTCCATACAAGTTAATATGGAACGGCGATTATTACTATGTGGTAGGTTACTCAGAGAAGCATAATGGCATTGGAAGTTTTCGCATTGACAGGATTGCACGGTGCCCTGAAGTCTTGGACGAGGATGCGATTCAGCAACCAAAAGACTTTGACCTCAATGTCTATCTTAACTCCATGTTTCGAATGTATAACGGCGATAGAAAACAAATCGAGCTTGTCTGCGATAACGAACTTATGGATACCATTATTGACAAGTTTGGGAAAGACGTGATCATTCTTGCAAATGATATGAACTCCTTCTGTGCAATGATTACAACCGCAACAGGACCTGTCTTTTATAGTTGGGTATTCGGTTTTGGTGGAAAGGTTTCAATCAAAGCTCCAGAAGATGTTCGATTTGAATATCGTAAACTAATAGAAAATGCTTATGATAATCTCAAGCTTTGATCAAGAGGAAGATATATGTTTGGGGAAAAGAAATACCGTTATTTGCTGGTTAGGTTCAATAATACATCCCAAATGTACGCCTATAGAACGGACGATAGCTCTATCAGTATTGGCGATGTTGTTATTGTACCGACACCGGAGGGCAATAAACCTGCACTTGTAATTGAGAATAAACGGTATCCAATTTCGAAGGTTCCTTATCCTATAGAACTTACCAAATCGATCATCAGAAAGGCACGTTTGGTGGAACGACGAGCCTTTGGCAATGCAGGAAAAAATACTTTCTATATTGAACATGAATATATGCGCGGAAAGCTGTACGAGTGTGGCTTGTGTAATGCCCTGTATGGAGATATTCAAAAGATTTGCCATCACTGTAACGCCAGATGGATAAAGCGGAAATATGATCCCACCTTTATTGATGAGATTGAAGAATATGATGCGATGTTCGGAAAGTGAGCGGGAACTATTCAAATCAGATAAAGAGAAACAACAATATCTATCAATGTAACAAGATGTGAATCCCAAGAAGAGAAATGAACAGCACGACCCAATTAGGTGATTAAGGTGCAGCCAATCGGTTGCACCTCTTTTTCTATTTTCCACTACCCCCTTGAAATCTTCTCCGATATGAGTATAATATCCATAGTGGGATTTGAAATCCCACTATAACGGAATCGAGGTGCTGAACACATGAGAACCTTCAACCAAGAGTACTTAGATCGGATTCTGAAGTTCGTCAACAAGCATTACCACGACAATCTCGTCGCGCCGACGATCAGCGAAGTTTCCGAGGGCGTTGGAATCCCTCGGTCAACCACTCATCGCTATCTCCAGGAACTAAGCGACCGAGGTCTGCTTGACTACGGCAGAGGAATCCAGTCCGCCCCAAAGAGCGCCAAAATGAAAACAGCCTATATCTCCGCCCCGTTGGTAGGCTCCATTCAATGCGGCTGCCCTGAAGAAGAACAGGAGTATGTTGAGGAGTATGTCAGCCTGCCTGTTTCCATGTTTGGTCAGGGAGAGTTCTATATTCTCCGTGCCAAAGGAGATTCTATGGTCGATGCCGGTATCGAGGAAGATGATCTGCTTGTGATCGAGCGTAATTGCCCTGCTTCCGAAGGGGATATAGTCGTTGCGCTGGATCAGGACAATCAGAACACTCTGAAGCGATTTGCCGGTTATGACGAGGATTCAGAATGCTATCTTCTCGCCTATGAGAATGAAGACAAGTATCCTGGTGCAGTTATCAAGGTGCGCAGCTTCAAAGTTCAAGGCGTCGCTCGTCATGTGATCAAGGCTCTCTAAAGAATAATGCGATAGGAGATGTTTTGTTTGAACGCAGTAGATGTGGTGTGCCCCTGCTGTGGCACGGTAAACAAGTCTCTTGACTTAGAAGAAACAGACGGATGGATGGAATGTGAGTCCTGCGGTGAGGTATCGCAGCATATGAAATACGTCAAGACAAGACGTGTGCCTCTTTATCAGAAGGATAAAGTGCAGATTCTCGTACCGCTTTCTCAGAAATAATAGCAAAGGAGTACGGCGATGCTGGAGGATTGGACGATTTACTCCTGGTATTGCCCGA
>DAIOXG010000142.1:0-6616 GCA_036758085.1 Prevotella sp.
ACGGATTATCGGTCCTACGGCAGCTATTGCCGACCCGCCGCAGATTGCCGTTCCTGAACTGAGCAGATAGCTCGTTTGTGAATCCACCTTCAGCAGTTTTCTTCCGAACAGCCATCCCAGTGCAAGCGTACCGAACACGCTGACAATGGTAAACAACATTCCGTCGGCACCCGAAGCCAGGGCCTTGTCTACATTCATGCCGAATCCCAGTCCGATAACCGAATACTGCAGGAGTTTCTTCGACATGGTCTTGTTGAAATCCGGAAAAGCCTTTCCTGCCGTCATTGCAAAAACAAAACCTATGGCTAGCGCCACAGGTGATGTTATGATGCTGGCAGTCCAGGCAAAAGTTCCAAGGTCGATGTTGAAGACTTCCTGCAGGAAGCCCAAGAGCAGCGACACACTAATCAAGGCCACGATAACGATGTAGCCAATTTCACTTTTCCTCATACTTTTTTCTTGAATATTATAATTTTCCGTTTGCAAAGGTAATTATAATTCTTGAAAAAAGCCCGTCTTTACTTGTCGAGCAGCGACAGATTCTGCACGAACCACACGTTCATCTCGTTTGCTCCGCGATGGTTCCATGCATAATAAGGAATAAGCGTTAGCGGCATGTCTTTCACCTTGATGCCTCCGTCGGCAGTCTCCTCCAATGTCTGTGCATTGGTGCGTATAGCCTTTACCGTGAACGAAGGAGCATTGGCGGTTTCCGTGTTCTTTATAGAATAGTTATCCACCAAGGTGAACGACGGTTTCTTGTTTATAACCGTGTGCAACACCTGTTCTCCGCCATTGTCCACCGCCTCGGCGCAATACACGAGCGGTCCGCGCTCCACGGCAACCTTTCCTTTGTCGTCAGCCACATTGCCGTTTGCCACCACCGTGCGCACAGGCATGTCGAAGTGAATGCGTATCACATCGCCCTTCTTGATATTCTCCACGGGCAGATAACCCTTGTTTGCCACGAGGTCGGCAGAAACAGTTTTGCCGTTCACGCTGACAGAATATTTCCCGTTCTCGTTGTCGCCGAAGGCATACAGGTCGCTCGGCACGACACTGCCACGTGCCCATCCCGGGATCCTCACGAGCAGGTTGGTGCCCTTGGCAGCACATTTCTTTACGTCAATTCTGATATCGCCGTTCCAAGGATACTCCGTAGTCTCCTCTAAAACCACGTCTTTGCCGCCAACTTTAATCGTAGATGTGTTTCCGGCAAACAGGTTCACATATATGTTATTGTCTTTAACTCCATACAGATAACCCGGCACCGAAGGGATAAACCTCGACAGGTTGCTCGGACAGCAGGCACATCCGAACCACGGCTGACGGGTCAAGGTATTGTCGGCATTAAACTTATACTTGCCGTCGCTCGACAACGGGTTAGGATAGAAGAACCGTCCGCCGTCCATGCTCATTCCCGAGATAACGCCGTTGTATAGCGTGCGCTCCAGACAGTCGATATACTTGCTCTCGCCATGCAGCAGGAACATGCGCTCAAAGAGATACACCATGGATATGGCAGCACAGGTCTCGTTGTAAGCCGTCATGTTAGGCAGTTCGTAGTTGTTGCCGAAGGCTTCGCCCCAATGCCTTGCTCCCACGCCGCCGGTGAGATAATATTTCTTCGACACGATATTGTTGAAGATGCGGTCGATGGTCTTCATATAAGCCGAATCCTTTGTCAGCGCAGCCACATCGGCAATTCCGGCATACATATATCCGGCTCTCACGGCGTGCCCCACGGCTTCCGTCTGCTCCAGAATCGGTTTGTCGCTCTGCGAGTAAGCCTGTCGCTTGTCGGTCTTGCCGCGGTAGTCGAGCAGATACTTTGCCTCGTCGAGATATTTCTTCTCGCCTGTTATGGTGTATAGCCTTGCCAGAGCCATCTCGGCAATCTGGTGTCCCGGCACTACGGTAGCCTGTCCCTTTCCGGCTCCAACCTCTCGGCATACGCAGTCGGCATAACGCTTGGCGATATCGAGAAACTTATGGCTGCCCGTTGCCTGATAATGGGCGCAGGCGGCATCCACCATGTGGCCTAAGTTGTACAGCTCATGGCTCAGGTCTTCCTCCTTTTCCCAGCGGTTCTTGCCCGACCACTGGTGCGGGTGTTGCGGATTAATGGTGCGTGCGGTATAGAGATATCCGTCGGGCTCTTGTGCCGCCCCCACCACGTCGAGCACGCTGTCGATATAAGCCTTGAGCTTCTTGTCGGGATAAGTCTGCAGGATATAGCTTGCCCCCTCGATAGTCTTATACACGTCGGTGTCGTCGAACGAGTAGCCCATGATTTTCGACACGTCCCAGTCTTTAGTCTCCAGCGCCTTGTGTCCCGGATGCTTCAGCGTGTATGCCGCCATCTCGAAATTCTTGTAGCGGTGCTCGCTCTGGCATTTGCTGAAAGCAAGCGGAATCGTAACTTCGCGCACTGCTTTGAGTCTTGCTCCCCAGAAAGAGTTTGGAGAGATTTTCACACTTGTGAATGGAACTTGCGAGAATGGATAACCATTTGCCAAGGCTTTCTGAGCCTTTGCCGGTACTGCAAGGAATGCCGCTATAGCAACGGCAGAAAAGATAAGTTTCTTCATGAATAGTATCTTTAAGTTAATAGTTGATTTTTGTTGTAACGCAAGCAAAGTTATAACATTCTTTATTATTATTATTATTCACAGGATATGGAAATTGTACAAATAACAATATTCGTACATAATTTAATGAAATAATCCCTCTGCATGACGAATTTGTGTCCTATCTTTGCAATGTCTTAATATAAATCGAAACATAATCATCAACTAAATCATTAAGCATAATGAACAACAAGAGTTTTCTTTTTTCTCTTTTGCTTGCATCTGCACTCACGGCTAATGCACAAGTAAGAATCAATGTGGATGCAACTAAACCGGGAACCGCTGTATCGCCCGACCTCTATGGTATTTTCTACGAGGATATCAACCATGCTGCCGACGGCGGACTGTATGCCGAACTTATCAGCAACCGCTCGTTTGAAGACGAAGACAGCAAGAAACTGCCTACTTGGACAACGGCTGCCGACAACGGTGCGAGCGTTAAAACGGAACTGATATCTAAAGCTCTTCTCAACAAAGCCCAGGGCAAGGCGATGCTCGCCACGGTGAATGCCAAGCCGTCTGCCTATGCCTATATCATAAACAAGGGCTTTTGGGGGATTAATGCCGTGCAGGGCAGAGAATACAAACTGTCGTTTTGGGCTAAGGGCAGCTACAAGGGCAACCTGAAGGCGCGACTCACCGATGCCTCGGGCAAGAAGGTTTACGCTGAAACTGCTGTTGCCAAAGGCAAGCTGAACGGCAAATGGACTAAATATACCGCCACGCTGAAGGCTGACGCCAACGACCCGAAGGCTCAGTTTTCGTTTGTTGCCGACGGAAAAGGCACCATTGCCCTTGATGTGGTGAGCCTCTTTCCGCCTACGTTCAAGAACCGCAAGAACGGCTGTCGCCCGGATCTGGCACAGATGCTCTACAACATGCACCCCAAGTTTATGCGCTTCCCCGGCGGATGCTTCGTGGAGGGACAGGACTCGCCGGACAATGCCTTCCGCTGGGAACGTACCGTCGGACCGATTGAGGAGCGCACGGGCCACAAGAACGTGAACTGGGGATACCGAACGAGCGACGGACTGGGTTTCCACGAGTATCTGCAACTTGCCGAAGACCTCGGGGCTAAGCCGCTGTATGTGGTGAACGTGGGGCTGTGGCATGGCGGAAAGACTGCCGTGGAGGATTTGCAGCCCTGGATTGACGAGTGTATGAATGCCTTGGAGTATGCCAACGGAGCGGTAACGACAAAATATGGTGCCTTGCGCGCCAAGAACGGTCATCCAGAGCCTTTCAATATCCAGTATCTGGAGATTGGAAACGAGAACAACCAAGACAACCCCTCGCAGCAGAGCGACCGCTACTACGAGCGCTTCAAGAAATTCAAGGATGCTGTGCTTGCCAAATATCCCGACATGCACCTCATTGGAAATGTGACTGCATGGGGCACTGACAATCCGAAATGGAACAGCCAGGAGAGCGTGGAACTCGTTGATGAGCACTACTACCGCAATCCGGCTTGGTTTGCCAACAATTTCAACAAATATGACTCTTACGACCGCCGCGGTCCGAAGGTTTATGCCGGAGAATATGCCGTTACGAGCGGCTTCGGCAATATGGGGTCGCTAAATGCTGCCCTCGGCGAGGCTGTGTATATGATGGGAATCGAGAAAAACTCGGATATTGTGGCTATGGCTTCGTATGCCCCGATTTTTGCCAACCTCAGCGACAGGAAATGGGCTCCCGACATGATTCAGTTTACGTCAGACCGCACATTCGGCACTCCGTCATACTATGTGCAGAACATGATGTTCAACAACATCGGCACAAGGGTGCTCCCCGTCAGCCAGGAGTCGCCATATACTTATGCCGAGGAGAAGATGAAACCGGCTGTATGCCGCGTGGGAATGGGAACATACAACACCCAGTCGTCGTTCCAGGACCTTGGATATACCGACGACAAGGGTAATGCCCTGCCTGCAACATTGGAGTTGAAACCTGTTGATTTGAGCGGATCATGGAATGTTGAGGGCGATATTATAAGTCAGACAGGCAGCAAAACTGAATGTATGCGACTGAATCCTGGCACAATCTGCAGCGACGGTTATATATATGAGGTACGCGCAAGGAAGAATTCCGGCAAGGAGGGTTTCCTCATCGTGTTCAACTATGTGGACAACAAGAATTATTGCTGGCTGAATATCGGCGGATGGGACAATACGAAGAGTGCCATTCAGCAGACTGCCGACGGCGGGCGCTCTGAGTTGGCTTCTGCTCCTGTGAAGATTGAACAGGGCAGATGGTATGACGTGGAACTGAAGGTTGTGGGCGACAGTATCTTTGCCAGTCTCGACGGCAAACAGATTTTTGCCACCAAACTAAAGTCGAACGTAAAACCGGGCGTATTCTCTACTGCTACTCTCGACGAGAAGACTGGCGAAGTGATTCTGAAGATCGCCAATACGAGCAACGAGAAGACTACGGCGAAGGTATGCCTCAACGGAAAGAAAATTACTGAGGGAAGAATTATCCGACTGTCGTCAAGATACGGTACCGACGAGAATTCTATCGACAATCCTACGAATGTATATCCTACAGAGAGTTTCGTAACGACAAGCGGCAACGGCGTAGAAGTGGAGATTCCTGCTACATCGCTGAATATCCTCCGTCTGAAATAATCCAAACTTCATTAAAATTAAGCTGACAAGAATTGAAGTATCCTCAATTATTAGCCTAAATTTAGAAAAAAGTTTTTTGGTGATTTTACCCTCACACCCTCACACATACCCTCTGAAACCCCTGTTTATCGGGGTTTCGAGGGTGAGGGTAAGTGTGAGGGATGGTGAGGGATGTGAGAGAAATATGAAATAGGGGAAGCAAACAGTGGTGGCACCAAAGGTGCAGCAATGCTGCACCTTTGGTGCAAGGGCTGGATACTCCTGCTATTTCATAGCGACACTGACGTTTACTGGATTTACTTGACAGTTTCTTGATTAATTACTATATTATTTGGTTCTTCGTCAATTTAGGTGGTAAGGATTTTAGACGAAAACCTACTACATTGGGCATCATTTTGCTGAACAGAACTATCATTTCAACCGTACAGCTCGAAATGTTTTTTATGTTTATCGCCCGAACCAAGTAAAAATGCCAAAGGCATTGACGATGTATTATCGTATTTCCACTGAGAACTTGTTCTCATAAGGAAATACGATAATACATCGGCAAACCCGAGGAACGAGGGGTTTATTTGGTGAGGGTGTTTTGTCGGTTTTCGTCTAAAAATACCACCTAAATTGACGAAGAACCTATTATTTTACATTAAATCTATTGCTTACTAAGAAACTTGTCATTGACTTCAAAACAAAAGTTGTTACACCTTGATTTGACTTTCTTTATGAGCTATAAGGTTAGCAGCCTCTTCCCCCCCCTTGGGGGGGGGGACTGAGGGGGGGCTGCAGTCTTTTGGGTGTGTGAGGGATAAACATTTACCCCTCACACTACCCCTCACCCTCTTACACTCTGATTATCAGCACATTAAAGTGCAGTGTGAGGGATGTGAGGGTAAAATGAAGGAAAAACATTTTTTTGTAAAATCGACTTTAGACATACGTTTTTTAGAGCTATGAATCGAGTAGCCGGCATCTCTTCTGACAAGTAATGGGGAGGGGAAAAGAAAAAGGGGTGTCCTTGATGTTCTGAAGTTATCCCAATAGTTATAACTGACGGACACCCCTAAGCGGCAACGTCTTACCGTTTTTCAGTAACTACAAACAATCTATTACCACTTTATCTTCACTTAAAAAGATAAACGTGATACACACTTGTTGTGATGCCTCACGGCATGTATTCAATAATAGATTGAATGTGTGTATCTCTCTATAAATACAAAATAATCCGCCCCTCGGCAACAAATCAAAACGTGTTTGATTTTTATTGCTTTCGGTTTACATTATCCTTGCTGCGAAGATACGTATATTTTTTGAATATGGATTAATTTCCAAGCATACAATTGCATATATTTGTTTTAATTAACC
>DAIOXG010000143.1:0-6614 GCA_036758085.1 Prevotella sp.
TGAAAATGGTCAACTGCCTTATGAAGAATACCAAGCAGGAAGGCTCGTCCGGCGGCGACCAGTTCTGGGACGACAGTACGAAAGCACTTACGCTTGCTATCGCATTTTATCTTTTAGAGAAAAAGGACGCAAAGCAAGGCGGCAAGTCCCTTGACCGTAATTTCAGCACCGTTATGAAGATGATGAGGTTAGCGGAAATATCCGAGCAGGACGAGAACCACCGCTCCCCGCTTGACGATATGATGGATGAACTGCGAAATGAAAACCCTATGAGTATGGCTGTTTCCTATTATGCTGATTTCAAAAAGGCTCCTGCGGAAACGGCAAAGTCAATCCTGATTTCTGCGGCTGTGCGCTTTGCGGCATTTAACTTGCCTGAGGTTGCGGATTTAACGCACACGGACAACATTCATCTCGACACGCTGGGTGACAAGAAAACGGCACTGTTCGTCATTATCCCGTCATCGGACGCAACGTTCAACTTCTTGGCGGCGATGATGTACACACAGCTTTTCGATACACTGTACGACACTGCGAATTTCAAGTACGGCGGTCGCCTGCCTGTTCACGTTCGCTGTCTGCTTGACGAGTTTGCCAATATCGGTACTATCCCCGATTTTGATAAGCTCCTTGCAACTATGCGTTCAATGGAGATTTCGGCGAACATCATCATTCAGAACTTGGCACAGCTCAAAAAAATGTACGACAAATCTTGGGAGATTGTCACAGGTAACTGCGACAGTCTTTTATTTTTGGGCGGTCAGGAAGCGAGTACGCTTGAAGCTATCTCAAAATCTCTTGGCAAGGAAACCATTGATGTGGTGAGTCAAAACCGAACGAGAAGCCACAAATCCCCGTCCACCTCCGAGAACAACAGCATTATGGGCAGAGAGCTTATGACGCCTGACGAGCTGAAAGTAATGAAAGCTAACGAGTGCGTTCTTATAGTTCGTGCGCTTTATCCGTTCTTCTGCCACAAATTCGATATAGAAAATCACCCGAATTACGGTTTCTTGGAGGACAGCAACAAAAAATACGCATATCTGATAGACGGTCTGGTGACGGAGAAAGCTCCCGATATGACCGCAAATTACACCGAGAAAATTCCACCGAAAGCTGTTTCAAAGCCGATTGACGATGAAAAGCCTATCACCGATGTGGATATTCCCGATGATGATACAGCCGAGGAGGTGTTTGAAATGGATACCGACCATATCGACAATGAGTTCTATGAGGAGGACGAGCAGGAAATTGCCGCCGCTTTCGCAAGGCACGAAAAGCAGGAACAGGATTTGTCGAGCGAAAAGTTTTATCAGACTAATCAGCGTTTGGATTTCTCCGATGAGGACCTGCCGAACGCAGAAGATATTATTCCTCTGGATTTATCCGAGCCTAAAGTCTTTGGTGAAGATGATTACAATGCGTTTATGAGCAGCGCAGAAATATTCTGACGGATATAGCCGCATTCGGCGGTTCAACATGATGTTGAATTGTTTCGCCCAAAGGTGCAAGGCAGAAGCTGTCCCCAGCAGACGCTGCGCCAACAAAGCGAAACAGTTTATACATATAAAATATTTTTTTAGGAGGGTTTTCTTTATGGAAAACAACATTATCACATCCCCTGCTTCCGAGGGTAAGAAGCAGAACGCAGAGAGAAATCCGCTTGCACGTTTCTTCTCTGCCGCACACAGGAAGTGCAGGAAGATTATCACCACCGTTACCACAATGGTGACGATGGCGGCAGTATCTGCCGTAAACGCCTTTGCCGAGGGCGGCGAAGGCGGTGTTGTTGACGGCGAGGCTGCCTTTAATCAGGTAGTCGGATTCTTCGCAACGTGGATTGGTCGTATCGGACTTGTCGTTGCCTTTGTCGGCGGCGTAATGTTCGCACTCGCTATCAAGAACGATGACGCAGAAGCAAAGACGAGAGGTCTTATGACGCTGGCTTCCGGCTTCGTGGTGTTTGCACTCACGCTCTCGCTCAACCTGTTCGGCATTACGGCTTAATCGCTCCGCAAAAGAGCGATTGCACAAGCACAGCGGCAGGTGCTATATATAGCACCATGCTGTGTCTAAATTGATGGATTGGGCGGTGCGAAACTTGCGCCGCCTTTTCCTTTATTTAAGAGAGGGGGTCTTTCTATGTGGGGTTATGGGCAGTGTATGGACAACATAAGGAGCATTATTAACGAGCTAAACTCAATGTTCTCAATGCTGATAGAACTGCTCACGAACGACAGCTTGCTTCAGACGACAACTGCTTCCTTGCCAAATCTTATGTCAGCAATTAAAGCAACGGCACTCACATTGTGCGTTATGTTCTTCCTGATTGACTTTTTCACAAAATCGCTCCACTTGCAGTGGGTGACTTGGGAAAATGTCTTGATGTTATTTTTGAAGCTGGTGGTGGCAAAGGTATGCGTGGACAACGCCGAACTGTTTACCACTATGCTCTATCGCGGGTTCAACAGCTTCATAAACGCTATAAGCGGAACTATAACGCAGTACAGCTTCATTGCCGGAGATGATCTGACTAAAGCACAGTATTTCGTTTCGGCTTCGCAGGCTTCACAGATAGTGAACGACGTGGACGCCGGGTTCCTGAACTTTCAGCCGATACTCTTGAATTTGCAGATTTCCATTCAAGGTCTGATTATGAAAATCATAATGATACTTGCAAATGTCGTGGTTATCGCAAGGCTCTTTGAGCTTACGGTTTATACTTTAATAGCCCCGGTGCCGCTGTCAACTTTTGCCTGCGAGGGTCTTTCTGATGTCGGAAAGGGCTTTTTGAAATCCTATGCGGCTGTCAGCTTGCAGGCTATCGTCTTGGCTATTATGTTCGTTGCATACACCGCAGTGAATAATGCGCTGATAAGCGGTCACATAGGCAGTTACAATCTGACGCTTAACGGCGTTATGGGTCTTATAACAACGCTGACTCTGGCTATGGGCGTAATGCAGTCGGGAGCTTGGTCAAAGAAGATATGCGGCGCAATGTAGGAGGTGTGAGCGTTGATTGAAATTAAGATACCGAAAGAAATCACGGACTATAAGGAGAAATTTCTGTTCGGACTGACGGTAAGGCAGTTGGTTTCGGCGGTCGTGGCACTTGCGATATGCGTTCCGATTTTCATATTCGGAAAAGACTTAATCGGCGAGGATTTGGTGGGGTGGATAATCATTTTTGTCGCTGTCCCAGTTTTCGCCTTTGGCTTTTTCAAGTATGACGGTATGCCGTTTGAAAAATTCCTCGGTATTCTGTATCGGCAAAAATGGCGTGAACCGCAGAAACGCAAGTATGAGGAACTCCCTGTGTTCTGGGAGTGCCGTGAAGAAATAATCGAGAGCGAGATTGCTCATCAGCTTGCGGCAATTACTGCAAGCACAAAGAAAAACAAACGAAAGGAGCGTGTCAATGAGTAGCTTATTCTCATCATCGAAAAAGCCCTCTGCGGCAAATACCGCAAAAGACATTGACAAGGTACGCACATCAAAGCAGAAGAAGCCTAAAAAGCCAAAGGTAAAGAATGAAATCCGTAAAGTTGCCCGAACGGTGCAGGATACAATCCCCTACGAACACGTCTGCGGCAAGTACATTTTTGAGGTAAGCCCCAACCACTACTCCGTTACCTATTCTTTTACGGATGTCACATACGACGCTGCGGACGGTGCGGAACAGGAGCGAATATTCCTCGCCTACGGAGATTTGCTCAACAGCTTTGACACAAGCGACGATATTCAGATTACGCTGCACAACAATGTAATCAATCAGAACGAGTTCGCTCACAAGATACTCCTGAAGCCCGCAGGCGATGGATTTGACGAGTATCGGCAGGAGTACAACGATATGCTTCTTGACAAAATGCAGCAGGGTCAGAACGGCATTACCACGAAAAAGTACATCACAATTACCGTTACAGCGGCGAATTTGGAGATAGCACAGCAGAAGATAGCGGCTCACGAGCTGGCTATGAGGACGTGCTTTCAGAAAATCGGCTCAAATATTGAGAAACTGAAAGCCAACGAGCGTATCCGCATTATTGCAGATATATTCCGTGGCGTCAACCAAGAAATCCGCCCCATAAACACATCGCAGTTTATGCGCGGCGCAGAAAAGAGCCTTTGCTGTCCCGATTACTTTGAATTCAAGAAAGACTATTTTCTGTATAACGACAAGTTTGCGAGAATGGTCTATCTGAAACATCTTCCAAGTTCGCTTGTGGACGATTTGCTGAAAGAACTGTGCGAAACCTCTCTGCCGATAGTTACGACCGTGAATATCGCCCCTGTTGAGCCGAGCGAAGCTATCAAAGTGGTTAAGCGGCAGCTCACCGCAATGCGTTCCAACAAAATGCAGAAAGAGCGCAAAGCCGCACAGAACGGCGTGTTCACCGATGTTATCTCCGATGATTTGAAGCAGTCGCTTGAGGAAGGCGAGGAACTGCTCAATGATTTGCAGAGCAAAAATCAGAAGATGTTTCTGCTGAATTTGGTGGTTATGATTACGGGAACGAGCTTTGATGAACTCGACAACAATACCGAAAAGGTCGAAGCGGTTTTCCGCAAAAAGGTCTGCACAACCTCCAGAGCTAACTTTCAGCAGGAGGACGCTCTTGCAAGCTGCTTACCCCTCGGAAACTGCCGATTAAAGGTGCGCCGAACGCTCACTACCGAGAGCGCCTGTGTGTTTATGCCCTTTAATTCAAAGGAGCTTTCACAGGAGGGCGGCGTGTATTACGGACTTAATCAGACCACAAACAACCTGATTATCTTCAACCGTGCAAGCCTTATCAATGCGAACGGCTTTATTCTCGGCTGTCCGGGAAGCGGTAAGTCATTCTCCGCAAAGCGTGAAATGCTCAATGTATTTCTCGCCACGAACGACGATATAATCATCGTTGACCCCGAACGAGAATACACAAATCTTGTTAAAGCCCTCGGTGGTGAACTGCTGTATATCTCCGAAAGCAGCAATACGCACCTTAATCCGCTTGAAATCTCCATTGAGGAATACAACAAGGGCGAAGATGTGGTTTCGTCAAAGTATGACTTTTTCCTCTCGTTCTTTGAAACGATTATGGGAAAGAGCGGAATTTCCCCCGAACAGAAAACTATCATCGACAACTGCCTTCATGAGGTTTACAGAGAGTTTCTGCTCGGTCACACTAAGGAAATGCCCACGCTCAAGGATTATTACGATATTCTCTGCAAACAGCAGTCTGAAGAAGCAAAGCCGCTGTATATGTCGCTTGAACTCTATGTAAACGGTTCGATGAAACCCTTTGCCTATCCGTCAAACGTTGATGTGAATAACCGTGTAGTAGTATATGATATCAAGGATTTAGGCAAGCAGTTAAAGCCCCTCGGAATGATGGTAGTTCTTGAAAACCTGTGGGACAAAATCGTCCGCAACCGTGAACGAGGCATACGCACCCGAATTTACATCGACGAGATTTATCTTCTTTTCAGAAATGAAGAAAGCGCAAACTTCCTGTTTGAACTTTATAAACGTGCGAGAAAATGGGGCGGTATTCCGACGGGTATTACGCAGAATGTTGAGGACTTGCTGAAATCCGACACGGCTCGTTCTATGCTCTCCAACTCGGAGTTTATTCTGATGTTAAACCAAGCCGCTTCAGACCGTGAACAGCTTGCCCGAATACTCAAAATCCCTGACACTATGATGAAATTCGTTACGGGCGCACCCGCAGGAAGCGGACTTATCTACTGCGGACTTAACGGTTCTCTGCCGTTCAAGGACGACTTCCCAACGGATACCAAGCTCTACAAGCTGATGACGACGAAATTCGGAGAATAGTATGAGAATATTGGTAGCTTGTGAAGAAAGCCAAAGGGTCACAATAGAATTGCGGAAACGAGGTCACAGTGCATACAGCTGTGACCTCGTTCCCTGTTCGGGCGGATTTCCCGAATGGCACATACAGAGCGATGTTCTTCCTCTACTGAACGGCGATTGTTCTTTTTTAACTATGGACGGCAAAACACATACTCTCTGCGGAAAGTGGGATATGATTATAGCATTTCCGCCCTGCACATATCTTACGATAGCCGGCACACGGCATTTTTCACCGAAATGCAATACTCCGGAGAAAATTGCCAAGCGTGAAAAGCTGCGTGAGAGCGCCGCCGCTTTCTTTCTCAAATTTGCGAACGCAGATTGTGAGAAAATTGCTATTGAAAATCCCGTAGGCTATATGTCAAAGCACTATAAGAAGCCTACTCAAATAATCGAGCCGTATTTCTTTGCGGCAAGCACCGAGGACACAGAAAACTATGTTACAAAGCGGACTTGCCTTTGGCTCAAAGGCTTACCGAAGCTAAAACCAACAGCCGCACTGCCCCGTCCTGCTCCATGCAGAAAGTATGTTACCAAAAGCGGAAAGGTCAAGGGAGTGTGCTGGGCGATGAAAGTAAGCGGCAAAAATCAAGCTGAACGAGCTAAACAGCGTTCCAAAACCTTTATGGGAGTGGCAAAGGCTATGGCTATTCAATGGACAGAAAAGGGGTGAATACCTTGAAAGTTATCATTGAGAAGAATGGAATAAATGATATTGTCAATATAGCTTTACACATTTCACTCAAAAATTTTG
>DAIOXG010000144.1:0-6599 GCA_036758085.1 Prevotella sp.
TCGACACCGTACTGCGCTACACGGATGAAGGGCGTATCTATGGAGCGACGTTTATCGACCACCGCACAGGATGTGTACTGAACGGCTCTCGCATGGGCAAGGAGCTTTCGGCGAATGCCTTGCAGGAACACTTCACCCTGCCATACGCCGGACAACCGCCGATACCGTTATCCATCCCTATGGATGCTGCGGACAAGGCATACGGACAGACCGCATACGACCGTGAAGACGTATCGGGCGGAATGGGCTTGCTCACTCCCGAAGGTCCGGCGGTAGATGCTGAGGAAAAGGCTTTCATCCGGGCGATGAAGCGCAAAAAGAAGAAAAAGCGCAAGGGCTTGGGTTTGTAATCGGAGTATCAACAATTAAAAAATCAATGTATGTCACAACAAGAAGACGATTTGAGGGCATTGGCGAAAATCATGGATTTTCTGCGTGCCGTGAGTATTATTTTAGTGGTTATGAACGTGTACTGGTTCTGTTACGAAGTCATCCGGCTGTGGGGCGTGAACATCGGTGTGGTGGACAGAATCCTTCTGAACTTCGACCGCACGGCGGGGCTGTTCCATTCCATACTGTACACAAAGCTGTTTGCCGTCCTGCTGCTTGCCCTGTCCTGTCTGGGTACAAAGGGGGTCAAGGGAGAGAAAATCACTTGGGGAAGAATATGGACGGCACTCGCCGCCGGGTCCGTGCTGTTTTTCCTAAACTGGTGGATACTGGCTCTGCCGCTTCCGATTGAGGCGGTGATGGGGCTGTATGTCCTTACCATCGGTACGGGCTATGTCTGCCTGTTGATGGGAGGTCTGTGGATGAGCCGTCTGTTGAAACACAATTTGATGGAGGATGTTTTCAACAACGAGAACGAGAGTTTCATGCAGGAAACAAGACTCATCGAAAGCGAGTATTCGGTCAATTTGCCGACACGCTTCTATTACAAAAAGCGTTGGAACAACGGTTGGATCAATGTGGTGAATCCCTTCCGTGCGTCCATCGTGTTGGGTACGCCGGGCAGCGGCAAGTCATACGCCGTGGTAAACAATTTTATCAAGCAACAGATTGAAAAGGGCTTCTTGATGTACGTGTATGACTTCAAATTCAGCGACTTGTCCACCATTGCCTACAATCATCTGCTGAACCACCCTGACGGCTACAAGGTGAAGCCGAAGTTCTATGTGATCAACTTCGACGACCCGCGACGCTCTCATCGGTGCAATCCCATTCACCCGGATTTTATGGAAGATATTACGGACGCCTACGAGAGTGCCTATACAATAATGCTCAACCTCAATAAAACGTGGGTGCAAAAGCAGGGTGACTTCTTTGTGGAATCACCTATCATTTTGTTCGCCAGTATTATATGGTATCTTAAAATCTATCAGAACGGGAAATATTGCACGTTTCCCCATGCCATCGAATTTTTGAACCGCCGCTACGAGGATATTTTTCCGATACTGACTTCCTATCCCGAACTGGAGAACTACCTTTCCCCGTTCATGGATGCGTGGCTCGGAGGGGCTGCGGAGCAGCTCATGGGGCAGATAGCGTCGGCAAAAATTCCGCTTTCGAGGATGATTTCACCGCAGCTCTATTGGGTGATGTCGGACAGCGAGTTTACGCTGGACATCAACAATCCCGAAGAGCCGAAAATCCTATGCGTGGGCAACAATCCCGACCGTCAGAATATCTACGGGGCGGCTCTCGGATTGTATAACTCCCGCATCGTGAAGCTCATCAATAAGAAGGGGATGCTGAAGTCGTCGGTCATCATAGACGAGCTGCCGACGATATATTTCAAAGGGTTGGACAATCTTATAGCTACCGCCCGAAGCAACAAGGTTGCCGTGTGTCTGGGATTTCAGGATTTCAGCCAGCTGGTGCGCGACTACGGTGATAAGGAGGCGAAAGTGGTGATGAATACGGTCGGTAACATTTTCTCCGGGCAGGTGGTAGGTGAAACGGCAAAGACACTATCGGAACGATTCGGTAAGGTGTTGCAGAAACGGCAGTCTATCTCCATCAACCGGCAGGATGTTTCCACCTCCATTAACACGCAGATGGACGCGCTTATCCCGCCCAGCAAGATTTCCGGTTTGACGCAGGGAATGTTTGTCGGTTCGGTGTCCGACAACTTCAACGAGCGTATCGAACAGAAGATTTTCCACTGCGAGATTGTGGTGGATGCCGATAAGGTAAAACGGGAGGAAAGTGCCTACAAGAAAATCCCCGTTATTACCGATTTCACTGACGCAGACGGCAACGACCGCATGAAGGAAACGGTGCAGGCAAATTACCGGCGCATCAAGGAGGAGGTGAAGCAGATTGTTCAGGAGGAATTGGAGCGCATCGCGGGCGATGACAACCTGAAGCATCTGTTGCAGCAGAAGTAACCTATTAAAATAAGGGAGGATAGCTAAAATCCTCCCTTATTTTAATATTCCTCCAAAAGTTTATTTTGACGTAAATCTTCAATGTAACATGCTAAGTTACTTGAAACTTTATTAAATACTTTATCAAGATATGGGATGATATTTTCCAAATTCAATTCCAACTCTAACGGGAAACTATGATATTGATGTAAAAACCTTGTGATGTCATTTCTTTCTGAAACAGATAAAAGCAAAAATGGATTACTGTTTTTATAATATACCATTGCTGAAAGATGAATAAAAGCGCATCCTAATTTATAAACAAAAAAAGGCCAGCCATAAAATTTATCAGCTAAATCCACCATTTGTTTATCGGTCACGACTTTCTTTGTATTGGGATAAGACCATTTTATTCCCTCCAAAGTTTGGTTTATAAAATGCTCTCTAAGGTTTAAGTCGCTAATTGACAACAAAAACATAACTCTTACCATAGAATCTAATTCTTGACGCAGAATAGATATTACCTGCCCATATAATTGTTGTTGCAACAAAATATTTATAGCGCAAGAATGTTCTCCTGACCTTTGAGTAACTATATCGCAAAATAAATTAATATTATTTGTTTTCATTGTTGAGTGATTTCGCTTATAAGATATAGGATTTACTATTGGTTGCCACATATATCTGATGCGGCATTTCTTTTTCGTTGTATATTATTGTATGGTTGTCGCACAAGGTCATTCCCAGCCTTTCAACCACACGGATGGATGCCACGTTTTCCGGTCGGATACTGCAACAGACAGTTTTCAGTTCCAGCTCTCCAAAGGCGTATTCCAAACACGCGCGGGCGGCTTCCGTACCGTAACCGTTATGCCAGTATGTGTTATCGAGTATATAGCCAAGCTCGACAGTCTCGTTCCCGTTTAGGGTACTATTCATCAGACCGGCTTGTCCTATCAATGCGCCGCTTTCTTTCAGTATGACGGCAAAATATCCGAACCCGTCCTTGCGGTATCGGATGAGTTGCCTGTTTATCCATTTGCGCACGTCCTTTTTGGTAAAGCCGTGTTCCCAAGCGTACATGACTTCCGGCTTTCCCATTATGGCAAGGAGTGCGTCCATATCCTTACGGGTTATCCTGCGGATAAGCAGCCGTTCCGTTTCCATGACGACCAGCGATGCGGAATAGGTCTTTATCTCAAATCCGTCCTCTTTCCATTCCTTCACAAGCCTGTTGATCGTTTCTTCCACCAGACTGTCATAAGCGGCATCGGGAATAACCTTTATAAAAAAGGTGTCACGGGTTTCTTTCATGACCCATTCGTTGATGTCTTTCAGTTCCTTGCCTTCGGGAATGTAATTCTTGTGTATCATGAACTCGTTGATGTTGTCCGCCAACAATTCTTCCAACTGATAACGGATGTCATCCTCCAGTTCGGCAAATGGTATGGTTTCCTCTTCATAGATGCCTTCTATTAAAACATCATCCTCTTCCATATCCTCGTCCGGTGTCTGATTGCCCCGTTTCATGTCCAACATATCCTGCGCGAACTGCCCGGATTCCTTGTCCTTGTACTTCTTGGCATATTTTTCCAGCAGTTCCCAGTCCTGACGGCTCATCGGGCATTTGAAAACGGCTCGTTCCACCTCGTTACAGCGCACCATGTCCGCCTTCACATCATCGGGAAGCGACCGGCATTCCTTGCAGATATGCCGCGAGTGTCCTTTGCCGCTGAATTGCTCGTTGGCTTTGTACTCGCTACAAATCCGACAGTAATGCCCCTGTTGTTTCTTCTTTTTCGCCACCATACCCCGTTATTATATCAACAGTTCTTTTCCTTTATCGGTAAGACGATATTTCTGCCGGGGATGTTTCGGATTTTCCGGGTAAATAGGCTCTACCAAATTCTGCCTTATGGCTGGATACAGATATAGTTCTAAAAAATTACTTTTGTCCTTTAATCCTATCACACACATAATCTCTTTGGTTGAAAGTGTCTGTGTGCCGATTGCAGACAACACCTTTTCCACCTGTGGGGTAACTGTGGGGTGACTGTGGGGTAACTGTCGGGTAATTGTCGGGTCGTGCCCCACAGTTTTTCGGGTATAGCGGAAAATAACCCATACACTATTTCCATCTGTATGAAACTCCGGATCGGGAATGCCGACACGCCGGCATTCGCTTATCATAAGCCCGATGCCTCGTCCCCAGCTTTCCAGAACCTCGCTTTTATACAGAACATTCGCAATAATCAGGTTTTGAGGTTCTGAATTATGCCCGCTCAATAACTTTTCCATTGTTATATCCGGCGGAAAAGTTCCACTGTTCTCAATCTCCACACGGTCATCATAGATGGCAATTCCTACCGAACTGCCGGGACGGTGGTATGAGCGGTGGCAAAGGGCATTTGTGCAGCATTCCCTCAATGCCTTGTAAGGAATCTCAAGCTCTTCCTCCCGATACAAGCCTTCAACTTTGCCCGAAAGGGAAAGATGCTTGAAAAAGAACGACATTGCAGTGTCCAGCAGTGTGTAGATATTGCCAGTGGTACGCTGATTGTCTATAAACTCGTCTTTTGTAGTTCCTTTGAAACGCGCCAACCGAAGCAGGCACTGGGGATAGAAGTAAAAATCACGACCGAACAAGACTGCGGAAGCATTATTCAGTTTTCCGTCATGTAACAGGTTGAATTTTTCGAGTATGGTCGGCAAATCCTCCCTTATGGTGGCTTCGGGTAGGCGACCGCACCGGATGCCTCCACGTACCGCTCCCATAATGGCATGTTCATCAAGGTCAGTAACTTTGATGTCGGGATTCGTCATCGCCTCCCAAGCGTATTTCCCACCTCGCTGCATAAGCAGTTGGTTATATACGTCTTGCGGCATGGAGGATGTCACGCTCTCCAATCGAAGATAAGCCCGTCCCTTATAGGAGAACGGACGCATATAACGTTGGCTGTCCGCAGACAAGGCTATCACACTCTTGTCTGTATTTTGGATACTGATATACGAAACTTCGAGTGTGGCAAATGGTTCAAAACGCCGGATGGCTTCCGCAATATCACGCTTCGTCTTGTCGCTCACTTCCTGCCCGATGATCTTTCCTTTGTCGGTCACACCGAACAACACCGTGCCACCTTCGCTGTTAAGGAAAGCGCAGAGCGTTTCCATGCCGCGCTCCAACTGCCCGGTGGTTTCCTTGAACTCCACCTGCCCGTTTTCCTTTTCGGCTATCAGTTGTTTTACTATATCGAGGTTGTCTATGTTCATATTCAATTCGTAACAATTGTACAAAGATAGCGTTTTTCGCTGAAATTCGGGGCAATAGCGCGCCGAAAACGCCCTTTTTCGTATAGATTTTACTCAAACGGGAGAACAGCATGATACCATTCTCCCGCTTATACCTGATTTTATCTTCTCATACGTTCCAGCTCTTCATCGCGCAGCATTCTCTCGTTCAGTTTCTCCTGCATCTTGTCGAGGAAATAGGTACGGCTTTCGTTTTTCCGACGTTTGATGTCGGTATAGAAGCGGTAGCAATCCTTCGACTCAATACCGAATATCTTGTAGAGAATCGGGGCGAGCTGTTTTAGCGGCATATTGCCGTTGTTGATACAGCCCATCTCGTCTATGCCGTAGATAAGTTCCACGAGGTCGATGGCGTTGCCCGTCCAAAGAAGGCTGGCGGTGGTTTCTGTTGCGTTGTTGGCGGATATTAGTGGTGGCACTTGGGGCGTGGCAAGGAATTTCTGCATCTTTCTTACGAAAGACAGAGCCTTGCTGACGTAGGCGGCAATCTCTCTTTTTTCTTCTGACAGATTACGTACGGGATGGTGCTGCAACTCGATTTCGATGTAGGCAAGCGCGATGACGGTAAGGTTCATGTCCATGCCGCCGTTGCACAGTTCTATTACTTGGGTGGCGAAAGCCGTGTATGCTTTTTCCATATTGCAGTCTCCGGCTTCGTTTATCCGGCGGAAGAACTCGGTTTCCGCCAATAAAAAATAATTCATGTCCTGTCAATTTTGAAATTTTACACTCTGTTTTCGGTATGCGCACATGAATATAATTGGCAAAAAACGCGGCAGAAAACAAAAAATCCAACGCTCAATTTTACAAAGTGTTGTATTTCAGTGGTATAAAATTCAATATTTTTTCACAGGGACAAATTATCTCGTAACTATTCAGCGATAGTGCATGACAAGTTTTCAAGCCTCAAATAAGGCTTGA
>DAIOXG010000145.1:0-6598 GCA_036758085.1 Prevotella sp.
GTGATTTATCTAGATTTAAAGTTTGAAGTTGTCCGTTGATTTCTACATTTACAGAAGAATTATTATCGTCAATAGAATTTCTAATTATCTGTGGAATAATTAAAATCCTTGCACGAATATCGTTTGCTGTAATATTACGTTCTACTAGATAATCGTCAGAATTGTTTGTAACAGTTGAATCGGGTTGAGAGTATTGTTCGAGAATTTCTTTTAGCATATCCTCATCAAATACGGGTTTATAGGAAAACGCCACTCCGTTATCAATACACATATTCAACAATGTTTTGCCATCAATTAGGATAGTTGGCATGTTAGGATTACTTTCAGCTTCATTTATAGCACCTTTGGTAAACGAAGATGTTGTTATAAACACATTAATATAATTATTATTTAGGACATTTCCTTGCTTATCACGTTTAGTTGAACCTTTTAAATCTCGTATTTCTTTGGCTTGAACTTTGTTTGTCGGTTTATATCTTTTAGCTTGAACATAATAATTCATTGTATCTATTCCCTGAAGGTCAATTCCCGGTCTGGAACAAGTTAAATCAATTCCATTGTCACCAACATATTTTGTTGTTACAACCTCTTGAAAGCCAATCTTCTTTAAAAAATGATTTAAAAACAGTTCAAAATCTCTGCCTGTTGCAAAAGATTTATAAAGTCTTTCGGCATAATTCTTTTCATCTGTTGTTGATAGTTCTAAATATATCACCTTTCAGCCTCTCCCTTAAAAATTACTGATAAGCAATTCCTTAATTTTTCCTCTTGCTTCACTATTGCAGTTAATCATTCGAGTTGCTTCAACTCGTTTGATTTTATGTGCAGAATAGATGTTATCAAAGAAATCGTCATCTGTATTTGAATTCTTCGGATCGGAATTGCTGATAACGACTTTTGCGCCTTTTCTGTGCATATCATCAACAAATCGTGCAAGCTCAATCTGTTCCTCATCGTTAAACAAGTTTTCGGTATATGCAGTAAAACTTGCTGTATCTGTAATAGGTCTGTATGGGGGATCAAAATACACAAAAGTATTTTCGTCAATAAAATCAGCCGACTCTCTGTAATCACTACATACAATATTAACTCTTTGTAACTTCTCCGATACTGCTCTGAGGTTGTTTTCATCACAGATCATAGGATTTTTGTAAGAACCCATAGGAACATTGAATAAACCCTTTTTATTTACACGGAATAAACCATTGAAACATGTCTTGTTAAGAAAAACCATCAATGCCGCTTTTTCAATATTGACGCTTTCATTTCCGTTGACCTTCAAATCATTAAAACGCTCACGCTTTTGCATATAATATACTTTACGATTTTCCGTATCTAACGGAATAAAATCGCTTTGCATAGTGTAAAGCGTTTCTATCAAAGCATCAATATCATCACGAATAATTCGATAAGTATTGATAAGTTCAGCGTTAATGTCGCTGATATAAACTTCATCTAAATCATATTTACTAAGTATATCAAACAAAACTGCACCACCGCCAACAAATGGCTCAGCATATTTTGTAATTCTTCCACTATCAAACGGATAGTAACGTTCAATCTCTTTAATGAGCTGACCTTTGCCGCCTGCCCATTTCAAGAAGGGTTTAACCGCTTTTTCATCAGTTTTACTATATCGTGTACTTCTTGCATCTATCGGTTTTTCTGCCGAAGTAGGTATAATCCACATATTGCCCACCATAGTTGCCTCAGCAATTCTTTGTTCAGAACACAGAACCGCTACTCTTCTTTGAGAAATACCCCACTTATCAGCGGCTTCTCTTGCAGACATAAATTCCATAACAACCTCCTGAATACACCCTGTTCGTACTTGTATAATATTATATTCTAAAACTCGAACAATAGCAATACCATTTTCAAAAAAGATTGTAAACTTTTTTATTGCTCTAAATAAGTAATGGCGGCAGAGATTACTCCCTGCCGCCGCTACGTTTATACTGTGTAAATCATTTCTGCATTTACAATTTCCGTTGCACGATTACGGATATTGTTCATCTTCTGCACCCACGCCATTTGATCGGTTGCCTTTAAGCTTTCCGTTACATTTTCTTTTTTGGAAAGTTCTTTTACCAACCGAAGAAACAATGCTGTCGCCTGTTGTTCAACCTCATCAAGATAAGCGGTGAGTTTTCCTGAAGTCATCAAATTGGCGTATAAAACACGATGATTTTCTTTCAAAAACCGTTTGTGCCACATACCCCATACACCAATATTTTCGTGTTCTTCTTCGGTGGGTAATGCAAGGTTCGGTAAGTAATAATCGCCTTGCAAAGTGTAACTGATACCCGTTCTTTCATCTGTAAAATGCTTTTTCATAGTGTGTTCCTACCTTTCATAATCTTTATTTTTTCTAAAGCGTTCGTCACGCTGCTTAGACTGTTTTGGCTCTTTGGCTTTTGCCAAAAGCTCATCAATTTGTTTGCTACCAAATACCTTTCGGAGCAAATTATAATCCCGATTTTGTGTCACTAATTTTTTATTTTCATTGGCAAGTTTACCGTTGTCTTTTCGTAAGTGTTCATTCTCTCGATATAGATTTCGATTAGTAATATTCAAGCGGTGGTAACTGTCTAACGCCTGATAATACATAGACATTACCGAGCTAATTACCTCTCGTAAATTCTTTATCAGCGGCTCAACGAACTTCGTCTTATAACTCTTTGCCGACATCAATGGTGGTGGCTCTTGGAGCTGATAATCGGGCTCGGTGTCCAATTTTTTAGCCAGTTCTTCAATCACTTGCTCGCCCTTGCTGTAATTGCTGATACGATCTTGGTACACTTCAAATTCGTCTTTTTTATCAGCAAGTTTGCTTTCGAGTTCTGCAATTTCCTTTGTCCTTTGCTCCTTTTTATAATCAAGAACAGACAAGTGTTCACGCTTCGTTCCAAGCTGAAGCCACTCAACTCCGTGCCGCTTCATTACATCTGCAAGGACTTCTTTTTCGGATTGTACCCACTGACTCCACTCTGTTTCTTCACGGCTACCACCTTTGAAACCTTGCATAGCCAACGCTTGTTTCAGCGTTACCCTTGTGTCCAATCCACGCTTACTGCCTGTCATAAAGGGGACAAAATCTATATGCAGGTGGGGTGTTTCTTCATCCAAATGCAAGTGAGCCGAGAACACTCGAAGCTGGGGATTTCTCTCTATAAATCCGCTATAATACTCATCCAAAATTTTTCCTGAGAGTTCACAATGCTCCCCTTGAACATTGGTATCATCCTTATTTCCAATCTGCACAACAATCTCGTGGAACAATTTTTCTTGCTTGCCCGTGCGTATTTTTTTATAATAATCATTTATCTTTCGGTCGGCTCTTGTCTGCTTATCGTTGTATCTTTTCACAGCATCATCAAAGAGTTCGTGATATACCTTACGGATATTTTCATTGCAATAACAGACATTGTTTTGTGTGCGTTCGGCGTCTACATTTGAAGCCTTGAACTTACGGCTATTGTGTGCTTGCGAACCTTTACCGACCTCTATACTTATCGTTTTCTCCATTTTATATACCTCCAATCTCTTAAATTTGACCGTTCTCGGTTTTGTTACTTTTGTCAAAAGTAACGCAAAAGCACTTTTGACAGGCAAACCCATCAAAAATGCAACCTGCAAGCAGGTTTTGCGTTCTCCGAAGGGCAAAGAGCCGCCTTTGAAAAGGCGCTCTCTGCACACTCCGCTAAACTTTATCCGTGACGATGTGTGTCGATGGTGACGGTCTTTTCACTACCGTCAAAAACATTGACACGACCGTCACGCATCGTCACGCTGTTCCAATGCAAGGCTTACCCTGCGCCCATCGTGACAGCGTTTGTTCTGATAACGGATTCCGTATTCATTGAACAAACGCCCGGCATTGATATTCAGCTTCATCGTCAAGGCGTTTGCTTTCATATCAACACCGAGAAAGTCTACAAGTTCTGTGGGAGTGCCTTGCCATTCTGATTTTTCTCCTGTGATTTTATCAGCAATATTTTCAAGTAACGGCTCTGGCGGTTGCTTCCATAATTCCGTTTCTGTTTTTTCAAGCTCCCATACAAGCGTTTCGGGATTGCGGTTTAGATAAATCTTTTGATCGGGCTGGTCTCTGCCTGATACTTCAAGCGTAGCGGCATTGCTTGTGCGCTTTTCTTTACGAAGAATAAAGCCTCCGTCAGCGGCGCCAAGCAATCCGTTAGTTCCCGAAATCATATCAAATTTATCATCGGCATTCTGCTTGCGTGTATGGTGAACAAGCAGCAGACATATTCCGTAACTATCCGCAAATTTTTTAAGCCTTGTTATAATCTCATAATCATTGGCGTAACTGTAATTATCGCCGCCAACCTCACGCACCTTTTGGAGCGTGTCAATGATGATGAGTTTTGTGTCGGGGTGTTCGGTAACAAACCCCTGCAACTGCTCATCAAGTCCTTTACCAATCTGACTGGCCGAAACAGAGAAGTGCAGGTTGTCCGCACTCTCCGTTCCGAACATTCGATACAAGCGTTCCTGCAAGCGGCGGTAATCATCTTCAAGCGCAAGGTATAATGCTGTTCCTTTACGGACAGGAAAGTTCCACAGCGGCGTACCCGTACTGATATGGTAAGCAAGCTGTGCCATAAGAAAACTTTTACCGAGTTTTGGCGCTCCCGCAAAAATATATGTGCCAGGGTAAAGCAAGCCATCTATAAGCGGCGGATTGCTTTGATACACGGTATCATATAACTCGCTCATTGAAACGGTTTTCATATAGGACGGATCCATTTGCCTCAGCATTTCTCTTTGCATTACACGAAAACTTTCGTCCAAATCCTTGATATTTTCATCGTTATCGTTTATACTAATGTCAGTACATTTTTGAATTGACTGCTCCGTATCTGCGCCAACAGATACATTCGGGGCGGTCATTTCTTTTTTATTCTCCATTGTTATCCTCTCCTTTCAATCCGCCGAGAATATCGGCAATCATTTCTATTACATCAAGCAACTCATCATTTACCTCCCCGCCGGCTTCTATTCGCTGTAATTCCGACAGCACATCGGCAAGCTGGTTTCGCAAAGCCTTGAATACTCTCGGATTGCCTTGCACAACTATATCCCTGTGCGTGAGTCGCCTTGTTATATAATCCTGCTTAGTTAGTCCTGAAAGCCGTACATAAGTTTCAATTTGTTTGTCCTCCTCCGGCGATACACGAAACGCTACGGTTTTGTTTCTCCAGCGGTTATGCTCATCTCTATTTTTAAGTGACATTTTACTCGCCCCTTTCCATATCTAATTTCTCCGCCATTTCAGCCTGCTTTGATGGGAACAAATGTGCATAGTTGTAAGTTATATCAATGCTTTCATGTCCCACACGGTCTGCAATAGCCGTTGCAGAAAATCCCATATCAATCAGCAAACTAACGTGGCCGTGGCGGATATCGTGAATACGGATTCTTTTTACGCCTGCTTCTTTTGCGCCTCTGTCCATTTCTCTGTGCAGATAGCTTTTTGTAATTGGAAACACTCTGTCCTCCAACCCCACATCGTAAAGCATTTTCAGATAATCCTGCATTTCATCACAAAGGAACTTTGGCAACTGAATTGTGCGGTTACTTTTCTCTGTTTTCGGTGAAGTGATTATATCTCTGCCGTTTAAGTGCTGAAACGATTTATTAATTGTTACCGTTCGCTTTTCAAAATCGAAATCAGCAGAAGTAAGAGCTAACAGCTCGCCCTCACGAATACCCGTCCAATAAAGCATTTCAAAAGCGTAATAGGATAAAGGCTTATCCATCATCACATCGGCAAATTTAAGATATTCGTCTTTTGTCCAAAACAGCATTTCACGATTTTTCTTTTTGCCCATACTTCCTGCTTTTTGGCAAGGATTTTCTTTCAAATTATAGTACCTGACTGCGTGATTAAAGATTGCTGACAACTGATTGTGAATTGTTTTCAAATACACCGGCGAATAAGGCTTGCCTTTATCATCCTTGTAATTGATAAGTTCATTTTGCCAAGTGATAATTTGCTGTGCAGTAATATTGCACATCTTCAACTTACCGAAATATGGAACAAGTTTTGTTTCAATAATATGTTTCTTGGTTTCCCAAGTGTTTTCTTTAAGTCGAGTCTGCATATCTTCAGAGTAATGTTCAACAAAACTCTTGAAATTCATATCCAAATCTCCACCAAGCTTATTAAGCTGTTCTCTTTCCCACGCCTGAGCCTCACGTTTTGTTTTGAATCCACGTTTTTGTGATTGCTTTCGTTCGCCATTCCAATCGGTATAGCGATAGAGAACTCGCCAAGTATTTGTTTTATCTTCTTTATATACTGCCATAAATTTACCTCTCTTTCTTGTCGGCACCGTAACAGGTGCGTTCTGTAAAATATTGTTTGTTTACTCGTCCGGAAATCACCATATAGCCTTTTTCGGCTAACTCGGCATTGAGCTTTTGGACGATTTTGTAAGCATAGGATTTGGAAACACCCAATTCCTGCGCCACCTCATCTACTTTCATAAAGCTTGCACTTTCCATTTCATCACCCCTTTCTGTTTTAGATATAATTTTCTTATTTATCGTCGGATACTTTCTGCCTACCTTT
>DAIOXG010000146.1:0-6557 GCA_036758085.1 Prevotella sp.
GTTAAGAAAGCAAGGAAATTTGGCATGTACAAGTAATTATTTGTCAGCTATCTGATTTTTTATGAGAGTATCGTAATTTACCCTTTTTTATTCAATGCGATGATAATAATTGAATAAAATAGGCGTATTTTATAAAAATGGAAGTATTCAAACAAAAACTAAAGTATAGATTTTGTTTTGTCTTTGGTTTGTCTGATACCATCATCTTAATTCTGGCTCTGCGGTCTTTTCACTTTCTCCTGGCAAATCTGATACACTCGTTGAGAATCTCTACATTGGCAATCTTCATTACAATAAAGTAGAGAACGGCGGCGATGGCGATGCGCAGAGGGAGCAGAAGCCAATAGCTGTGGATAAACGAAGTGGCAAACCAGGTGGCAGCCATCACGGCAGCAGCCGACAGCATGAACGGCATCGTGTCGGCAAGCATCTCCGTCAGTCGCAAACCGATGAGGCGTCGTGCCTGCCACTGCCATACGCCGAGCCAGAGGATAGAGAAGATGGTATAGGCAACGACCATGAAAAATATACCATAGCTACATGATAGAAGAATGATGGCAATCTGGAGGATAATCTGAACTATGTTACACCACATATAGATATCCGACCTTCCGCTGCTGATGGCAAGTTGCTGATACATAGTGTTGAAAGCGAAGAAAGCTCCGCCGATGCACAATACTTGAAGCATCGGGATACATTCTGCCCATTTATCGCCAATGGTAAGGAGGATAAACTCACGGGAGACGAGCGACAGACCGAAGAGGGCGGGGAAGGAGAAGAATGCAGTAAAGCGCATCAGTTTTCGGAAAACACGCTTCTCACGCTCATTGTCGTCGGTAATCTGTGCCAGTACAGGCTGCGCCACCTGCTCGATAGTACCGGTAATCGTACTGTATGCCATGGTGTTCCATTTGTTGGCCTGGGTGAAATTGCCCACGGCAGCCATCGGAAACTTATGACCGATGATAAACGTCAGGACATTGCTGTTTATGGTGTTGATAATAGAAGTAACCAGAATCTTCACACTGAATGAGAACATCTGGCGGATAGGGGAGAAGTCGAAGTGGAACGACGGGCGCCACTTGTTGAAAGTGAAATAATATCGGCAAACGTTCTGCATCAGGACGAAAAGCACCGACTGCCAGGCAAGGCTCCAGTAAGCCATACCGTTGCAGGCAAGCGTAATGCCGCAAATCCCCGACACGACGAGCGACACAAACCCCGTAATGGTACGCTCCTTAGCCATGATATTCTTAAACATATAGGCATTATGGGCGATACCGAATGCCGATATGAAAAAGCCGAGGAATACGAAACGCGACAGAGACGTAAGCTCCGGACTGTTGAAATACCACGCAATCAGTGGGGCGCAGAAGAAAAGGACGACATATATTATGGCACTCACGATGACATTAAACCAGAACACGGCATTATAATCGTTGGCCGTAGGCTGCTTAATATTAGTCAGTCCCTGAGTGAAGCCGCTGCTCTGCAGATTGCCGGCAATAAGCGAGAAAATAGTGAGAACACCCACGATGCCGTAGTCGCCAGGCGATAGTTGCTTGGCGAGGACAATGCCGAAAACGAGGTTCAACACCTGCATTGTTCCACTATTCAATGCTCCCCAAAACAATCCCTTTGCGGTCTTTTCCTTTAATGATTCCATTCCTTTTGCTTAAACTTTTGTGCAAATTTACAATTATCGTGGCAAGAGGCGAAATAAAAGTGTGTTTTATTTAATTTATTTGCTATTGTCTTCGATTTGCACTACCTTTAAATAAGGTAGGCTGCATCTCAACAATACAAATAAATGAATTTATTTGCTATTGTCTTCGATTTGCACTACCTTTGTCCGAAGATATGGATATAAAACACATAAAGAAGGAATGGAATGCCACAATACTCGATATATTGAAGGCATTCATGCAGATATGCAAGGAGAATGGACTTGAATACTATTGCTGTGCCGGCACGGCAATAGGTGCAGTGCGCCATCATGGCATCATACCGTGGGATGATGATATCGATGTCATTATGCCGCGTCCCGATTACGATCGCCTGCTTGAAATTGCCAAGACAAAGGATTTTGGCAATTACGAGATAATCACGCCATACAATGATGATACCTATCCTCTGTATTTCTCGAAGATTTCAAACAAGAATACCACACTCATCGAAGACCGTCAGATACCATGCGTTATAGGGCTTTATGTGGATATCTTTCCGCTCGATGCTACAGATGACGATGTGGAGAAAGCATGGCAGCTGAAAGACAAATACACTAAGATTATCAACAGGCTTAATGCCGTTTCTACCCACAACACTTTCGCCGAATACATCTCGCTGCTCGGCGACAGAAAGGAGTGGGGACGCTTTGCAATAAAGACTGTCGCCTTCTTCTTCCGCAAGACTATACGCCGCCGGCTGATACGCCAGATGGACAGACTGAGTCATCTGTACGACTATCAGAAGGCAAAGAACGTGCAGGTGTATACCGGTTCGTACGGTCATAGGGAGGTATTCCCCAAATCGTGGCTCGGAAAGGGAAAAGAATTCCAGTTTGAAGATACCACCGTATTGTTGCCGGAGAACTACGACGAGTATCTGCGCCATTTCTTCAATGACTATATGCAGTTTCCGCCGGTGGAACAGCGCATAGAGAAGCACAACCGCGCGTATCTGAATATCCATAAGAAAGAAACGCGAGAAGAGATAAAAGGAAAAGTAGACTTCAAATTATAGACTATGAATTATGCTCTGATTATAGCCGGAGGCTCCGGCAACAGAATGGGACAGGATATCCCGAAACAGTTTATGCACGTAGACAACTGTCCGATAATCATCCACACGCTGCTTGCCTTTCAGCGCCATCCCGATATCGACGGCATCGCCGTGGTATGTCTCGACGGTTGGCAGACCGTGTTGCAGTCGTATGCCAACCAGTTCTCGGTAACGAAACTGAAATGGATATTCAATGGCGGAAGCAACGGTCAGGAGTCGATACACAATGGCATATACGGACTGAAAGATGCCGGAGTTCAGGCTGACGACCTCGTGCTTGTCCACGATGCCGTGCGCCCGCTGCTCTCCCAGGATATCATTTCCTCGAATATCGCCATCTGCAAGAAATACGGCTATGCCATAACCGGAATAAAATGCCGCGAAGCTATACTTGAGAGCGACGACGGATTTACTACCAATACGAGTATTTCGCGCGACAAACTGATAAGGACGCAGACACCACAGACCTTTCGCCTGAGCAATCTTATTGCCGCCCATGAAGAGGCGAAGAAGAGAGGGATAACAAATTCTGTGGCTTCATGCACACTGATGGCAGAGCTCGGCGGCAGAGAGATGCATATCGTGCCGGGATCGGAGAAGAACATAAAGGTTACTACGGTTGAAGACCTGGAAATCCTCAAGGCTCTTATGCATGTAGAAAAAGAGTCTTGGCTGAAATAATGATAATGTAATATGACGAGATACTCTGCTGATATACTTGCTGCTGCCGCATGTGCCCTGCCTTGGGAGGAACTTGCCGGATGTAATATCCTCGTGACCGGAGCCACAGGACTTATAGGGTCGTGCCTCGTGGAAATTCTCATGAGTCGCGAACATGACTATAATATATATGCTGCCGGAAGAAACGAGAGTCGTGCTATGGAGCGTTTCCGTAAATACAAAGATGAGGCTACATTCCATTTCTTGCAGTATGACGTGTGCGAACCGCTCCGTTCCGACTTGGATTTCCATTATATCATACATGCCGCGAGCAATGCCAGTCCGGTATTCTTCAAGAATAATCCGGTGGAGGTGATGAAGGCGAACATCTATGGCGTGGCAAATCTTATGGAATACGGCAGGCAACATAACATGCACCGTTTCCTCTATGTCTCGACAGGAGAAATCTACGGCGATGGCAATCGCGTATTTTCAGAGAAAGACTGCGGATACCTTGACTGCACCACGCCGCGTGCCTGCTATCCTTCGTCGAAGCGTGCCGCCGAGACACTGTGTGTATCTTATGCTGAGGAGTATGGGATAGATACCATAATAGCAAGACCATGCCATACCTACGGTCCGCATTTCACGGAGAGCGACAACCGCGTGTTCTGTCAGTTCGTGCGCAATGTGCTTCGCGGTGAAGATATAGTGATGAAGAGCGACGGGAGCCAGATGCGTTCCTGGTGTTATGTGGTAGACTGTTCGCTTGCACTGTTGTATATATTGCTGAAGGGCGAGAATGGGAATGCATATAATGTAGCCGACCCTACATCTACGTTTACGATACGCCAGCTTGCCGAGACAATTGCCGAGGCAGAGGGTAGACGCGTAGTATTTGCCAATCCGTCGGATGCGGAGCGTAAGGCGTTTACAAACATCAGTCATGCTGTGTTTGATACCACCAAGTTGCAGAATTTAGGATGGAGTGTTTCGGGCGGATGGAAAGAAAAGCTCGCCGCAATGGTTGAAGAGGAGAGGACATGGCAATAATGGAATAGTCCGCACATCCCCGTTGGGACATGCGGACCACCACTGATTCTAAATAATAATAACTATCAAAAACCAATCTGCTTAATATTATGTGTTGGCTTATAATGTAAGTTTTGAATAGATTTGTGTTGTTATTATCAAGTCAATTAATGATTATCTTACTCCTTATCAGTTTGCTGTCCTTTTTCCAGGGCGCTGTCTGTCATGGCGCTGTTTCAGTCGCTGCATGATTTTCCTTTCCTTGTCGTACATCAGTTCAATCTGCTTCTGCGTCAAGAATTTGCTGAACTCCTTATAGTATTTGTTGCGGATGTCGAGCACCTTCTGACTCTGTTCAAAGCGACGCTGCATGTTCTGTGCTGCCTGTTCTTCGGTTTGACTGGCTGCTTTGTTACTTTTCTTGCGTTTTGGTGCAATAGACCACAGTTCCTTTTTATAGCTGACGTATGTGCTGATAAATTTGTTGTAAGTCTTGTCGTCGAGAGCAAGATCCGAAGCAATGTGTTTAGCCTGCGTCTCAATCATCTGTTCCCTTGAGAGGCGTTGTTTACCGGCATCTTGTGCGCTGGCAGACACTGTGCATAGTATAACTGCCAATGCAAGTATAAAGAATCTTACTGTTTTCATCTTTTTAATCCTTTCTTTAATTTAGTGTAGGGTAATTATAGTCTGAAATTAATAGCTGTTGCTATCTTCTACATAAGCGAAGGCATCGTTGTTGTAAGTATCAATCATAAATGCCTGGTCGTCGTAGCTGAGATTGTCGAACGCCCTGTCGATATCGGCATAACTGTTCTGAGGCTTGGTCGGTATGGTGTTATAGCATACGATGAAGAGTATTGCCACGGCAGCCGCTGCTACAAGCTGACGGAACAGATTGTGGAATTGCAGGAATTCTACTTTTCCCTTCTTCTGCCTCTTGTCCCTGTTAATTTCCTCCATGACAGAAGCTTCCATGTCTTGCAGTAGATTTTCGGGCATCCGGTAAGGCATTCTTTTGCCTATAGAGTCAAAATCGAAATTCTTTTCCATATCTGTTGTCAATAGTTAGAGTTCATGAATTTTATAATTTTCTCTTTGGCGATGTGGTAGTTCACTTTTGCCGTAGATAACGTAGTGTCCAGAGCTTCAGCAATCTGTTTGTAGTCCATCTCGTCGTAGTAGCGCATGTTGAACGTTGCCTGTTGTTTTGGCGGCAGCGATAGAATAGCCCGTTGCAGTTTCACGGCTTCCAGATCTGAATAGTCGGTGTATGCCGTGACTGCGATGTCCGTATTGCTCTCGTCGATATTCACAAACAGTTCGCGTGGTTTCTTGTTTTTTTCAATCATGCTGAGTGCCACGTTGGTGGCGATTCTGTATATCCATGAGCGTAAAGTCGTGGCATCTTTCAGTGAGTGGAAAAAGCGGAAAACCTTTATGAACGTTTCCTGTGTAGCATCTTGAGCATCGTCGTGATCTACGAGCAGTCGCCTTTCATGCCAGTAGATGGCTTCGCCGTATTTGTCCATCAGCATTCGGATTCCCTTTTCCGGGGAGTCGAGCATTAGGTTGTATATGTCGTTGTCATCTATCTGCATATTCTATGAGGTTTTGTTTTATGCTTTCAGCATGTAGTATTTTTTTCCTTTAATATAAACAGGTTCTATGTTCTTATTACAGAAGGATTCAAGTTCAGCCTCTGCAATTTTCTTTTTTAGTCCGGTTATATCGGAGTATTCCTTAATCGTGATGTATTTGTTCTTTTTCAGAAAAGCAACCATCATGGAGTAGCGGTCTTTCTTTGTCAGCTTGTTGCTGATGTTGTAGTCTACGCATACTCTTGGGCGTGTGTAAACCGTAGTGTAGTTGTGGACCACTCTTCCTGGAACATATGCTCTGTAGTGGTGAAATCTCTGTGCGCTTGTTGTTGTGCACATGATAGTCATCAATATTGCAATGTATGTTCTGCTTATAGATATAGTCATAATCAAACCCTTTCTTTTTAAAAGTTCTGTTTCTTTTAGAACGTTCTATCTATAAGACATGTGTTTCGGGTATATGTTTAATTCTGTGTGTAATTT
>DAIOXG010000147.1:0-6557 GCA_036758085.1 Prevotella sp.
GGAAAAGGCATTTTCAGGTGTTGTAACTACCGTTAAAAACACTTTTAACGCCCGTTAAAAACACTTTTAACGGTAGTTACAACACCTTTTTCAGGGCTCAAAGCTCCTCGTGAAATGCATTGTCGGCTCTTGCCGGAATGTGGATTCTGCCTGATTCCTTGGCATAATTTGTTGTTAAGAGCTTAGCGAAACGACATAATAAAAAATCCTTCACCGCAAACATCTTATACTCAATGGAATACAAGCATGGTGAAGGATTTTGTTTCTTTTGTTTTTTATGTTTATCGCCCGATATTGTTTTGCCGGGAGGAGCGAAGTGACTCTTTGTATTATTTAACGGTCCACGCCTACCATCAACAGGGAGGGAGCTGATACTCTTTCTGCTTGACGTATAGCGCATTTGTTGATGAAACTTGAATTCTTATTATTCTATAAAAGACAATTGGAACACTTTTCCCGTATGGAAACTTATACGGCGGTAAACAGATTGTAGTACCTTTGCAAAAGAAAATTAATATATATTTTTTTAGACATGCAATTTAATAAGGTAATAGCAAGCGTGACGCTGCTTGCCGCAATGGCGGCTAACTCTTTTGCCCAGAAGTTTGAACCTATTGCATACGGCAATATGGACCACTGGGTTGTAAGGAACATTAAGGAATCGGCAATCATCGGAGGAAATACCAAGACTATCTATGCCATCGGACCTTCCACAACTATCAATGGCAACACTCCATACAAGAACCTCGGCGGTTCGCCATGGGGCTCGTCGAACGTTATGGCTAAGGTGATGGGAATCGTAAAGACTAACAATTCGGTTTATCGCGATGTGCATCCAGGACACGGATACTGCGCTAAGATGACTACGCATATCGAAACGTGCAAGGCGCTCGGAATGATCAACATAAGGGTGCTTGCCGCCGGATCTATATATTTAGGCGACATGAAGGAACCTATCACGGGAACTAAAGACGGCCCTAAGAACATGAACTGGGGCATACGTTTCACCAAGCGTCCGAAGGCTCTGCGCTACGACTATAAGGTGCAGGTGCCGGGCACGAAGACTCGTATAAAGGAGACCGGATTCAGTGGCAAGTCTACCGTTCCGGGACAGGACTACTGTATCACCGTGCTTTATCTGCAAAAGAGATTTGAGGACAAGAAGGGCAACATCACGGCTAAGCGCGTGGGTACGCTCGTCGTAAAATACGGTAAATCTACAGGATGGGTAAACGGAGCCACCTACGAGATTCTATATGGCGACATCCGCAACAATCCTCACTACAACGCCGCTACCATGGGGTTGCGCTCTTGCGACTACGCACGCAACAGCAAGGGAAAGAGTGTGCTGGTAAAGGAGACTGGATGGGCTGATAAGGATGAAACGCCTACGCATCTCGTTTTGCAGTTCTCGTCAAGCCACGGCGGAGCGTATATCGGAACTCCTGGAAACACGTTCTGGGTGGACAACGTGGGATTGGTTTATTAATTCCATAAATTATAAAAGCATCATGAAACGGTTTTTTCTTACCGCCCTCTTGGTAATCCTGACGGGCTTCGCCTTTACGACTCGTGCCTCAAAACCATACGACGGTAGCGAGAAAGCCGTTTCTGTGGCTTTTCACGAAGGCGACACAGCTGCATCTACAACTATCGACTCGCTTGTACAGCCAAAGAAAAGGCGGAGCATCATCAGCCGTTTTCTTGCGTATTTCAACGACGCCAACAAAAACAAGAAGAAGAGGAAATTCGACTTCAGCGTAATCGGCGGACCGCATTATGCGAGCGACACGAAACTCGGCATAGGTCTCGTTGCCGAAGGTCTCTACCACTCGTCGGCTGCCGACTCACTTTCGGCTCCGTCGCATGTGGCTGTCTTTGGCGACGTGTCTACCGTGGGCTTCTATATGTTGGGAATTCGCGGCATTCATATCGCACCAAAAGACAGATACAGAATTATATACACCTTGTATTTTTATGACTTTCCGAGCAAGTTCTGGGGCATAGGATATGACATGGCTGACGACGACAGCAACAAGAGCAAGCTGAAAGACTGGCAAGCGGAGATGAAGGCGAGTTGGCTGTGGAGGCTTACCGAGGGTCTGTATCTCGGCCCTACCGTGGCTTACGACTTTACCGAGGCCAGAAGCATTGAGCGTCCGGAGCTGCTCTGCGGCATGGACAAGCGAACGATGAACATCGGGGCTGGCTTCACCTTGCAATACGACACTCGCGACGTGATGACTTATCCTCACCGTGGCGTTTATCTTAATCTCATGCAACTGTTCCGTCCGCGCTTCTTGGGCAACGACTATGCCTTCAGTACTACCTCGTTTCAAGCCGACGGATACATCCCGCTATGGAAGGGGGCTATCGTTGCCGGCGACTTCCGCACGGAACTTAACTTCGGCAATCCTTCATGGAGCATGATGGCTAAGCTCGGCGGGTCGTACTCCATGCGAGGATATTACGAGGGGCGGTATCGCGACAAGCACATGATGGCGGCTCAAATAGAACTGCGCCAGCACATTTGGAAGCGAAACAGCTTGACGGCGTGGATTGGTGCCGGCACGGTGTTCAACAAGTTCAATAATATGCGAAGCAACCGCTTTCTGCCGAACTATGGCATCGGCTACCGGTGGGAATTCAAGAAGAACGTGAACGTGAGGCTCGACTACGGATTTGGAAAGAGCGGACAGTCGGGATTCTTGTTTAATATAAACGAGGCTTTCTAACATAACATTTTTATTACATGAAACTTTTCAGCAACATATACAAATGGTGTCTCATGCCAAGCCACCTGTTTTTCATCACACTTGCCGTAATCATTCTGCCCAATGTGGCACTATGCTTTACTGACAACATGACGGTCTTGGCGTCGCTATCAAATATCCTGTTGCCCTTAGGCTGCTACTGGCTCTTGATGACGCTCAGTCGCAAACCGGGCAAGATGATTTGGTGGCTGTTCATCTTTATCTTCCTTGCTGCCTTCCAGCTCGTATTGCTCTATCTCTTCGGCAAAAACATAATCGCCGTGGACATGTTCCTTAATCTCGTTACCACCAATCCGGGCGAGGCAATGGAATTACTCGACAACCTGTTGCCGGCTGTCATTGGCGTGTTTGTGGTCTATCTGCCTGTGCTAATCCTCGGCGTATTGTCGTGTATCGGCAAGAAGGCACTCTGCAAGGCTTTTATCCACAACCAGAGAATTATCGGATGCGGCATAATGGGTTCGGGCATCGTGTGTCTCGGTGCAAGCTATCTGTCGAATGACGAATACCGCGCGGAGCTTGACCTCTATCCGGTAAATGTGTTCTACAATATCGTATTGGCTGGCGAGCGAACTTACCAGACGGAGCATTATGCCGAAACGTCAAAGGGTTTCTCGTTTAATGCCACATCCGAAGTTGCCGACACTACACGACAGGTTTACGTGATGGTTATCGGCGAAACGGCACGTGCCTGCGAGTTTCAGCTTTACGGATACAACCTTCCCACTACTCCTCTACTGGCAAAGGAAAGAAATCTCGTGGCGTTCTCCAATGTCCTGTCGCAGTCAAACACCACCCACAAGAGCGTGCCGATGCTCATGTCGGCGGCTTCTGCCGTAGACTACGACCGCATTTACAAGGAGAAGGGTATTATTGAAGCTTTCAAGGAAGCCGGATTCCACACCACTTTTATCTCTAACCAACTGCCAAACCACTCGTTTATAGATTTCTTCGGCGAGGAGGCTGACGACTGGACTTTCATTAAGGAGAAGTCGGCTGAAGGGAAGAACACGCCCGACGGTGAGATGCTGAAAATGTTGAACGAGATATTGGCTAAGGGAAGACAGAAAGAGTTCATCGTGCTCCATAGCTACGGCTCGCATTTCAACTACCGCGACCGCTATCCTCGCTCTGCCGCCTTCTTCCGTCCCGACGACGCTACGGAAGCTAAAGCAGCCAACAGGAGTCAGCTCGTAAATGCCTACGACAATACGATACGCTACACCGACGGCTTTCTCGACGGCGTTATCGAGAGTCTGAAAAAAAGCGGAGCTCTCTCGGCTATGCTTTACACCTCCGACCACGGCGAGAATATCTTCGACGACAGCAGAAAGCTTTTCCTTCACGCCTCTCCCACCCCGTCGTATTATGAGCTGCACGTGCCGTTTCTTGTTTGGACATCCGACCGGTACAACCATGCTTTCCCCGAAACACGCCACATTCTGGAACAGAACAAGCGGAAGCCCGTGGCAAGCAGCGCATCCATGTTCCACTCCATGTTGGGCATAGCAAGGCTCAAAACTTCATATCTTGCCGACTCACTCAATGTTTGCAGCAAGCGGCTCCACTCTGCTCCAAGACGCTATCTGAGCGACCACAACAAACCGGTTACGCTAAAGAGAATAGGACTAAAAGAAATTGACTTTGCACTGATGAAAGAGCACAAAGTCAATTACTGATTATAAAAATTCTGACAATCTATCCTATATTGAACAGGCTAAATGGTGCGCCCCTGAACAACAAAACTTTTCTCGTTCGGCAGTATCACGCCTTCAAGGGAAAGATTGTTTGAGCTGAACGTAGGGAATAAATCGATTGTTGCCTTGTTGCTTCCGCTGTAAAGCGAGATATTCACCTGGCAGTTTGCCACTGTGCCCATTACATAGAATGAAACCCGCATGTTTCCCCGCTTGTCGGTCTTGACATCATATTTGCTCACACTGCCGTTTACGGTTATTCCACCCATACCGTTAGGACCGGCAACGGGGATATTGAAGGATATCTGTATAACGGCATTGCCGTCTTTCAGCGAAACGAAATTCGTTGACGGCGTTACGTATGCCCTCTCGCCATACTTGAAAACCACCTCGTCTGCCTCAAGCGTGAAAGCCGTATCGCGTATGGCTTGGGCAGCTTCGGCAAACTGCATACTGTCGATTTTCTGCTGCAAAGCCTTCTCTTCGGCGCGTTTTATTTTTTCTGCTGCCCTCTCCTTGTCTGATACATTATTCTTTTCAGACAAATACATATCGTTCTGTGCCCCTACTGTCAGAAAGGCAAACAGAACAGAAACGAGTGTCATAAAAATTCTTTTCATATCTTAATTCCTTTCTATATTTTCTTTACTACAATAAACATGCTAATGCTACAGAACATTGTTCGAAGAAAGCTTAAAGAAAATAAAATTCCTGAAGTTAATTCTTTGACATTATCTTTTCTTTATAGTAGTTATGCTTGTAGAACAAAAGAAGGAGTTTCTCGACAACTGAGCTTCATTCTCTGCAAAAAGCTATAATTGTCGTAATAGTTCACTGTCTCAAGGTTTGGATTCGTTATTTTATCTGATAACGGTATTTTGTAGCCTGTATTGCATAAACCGTCAACATTTTCTTTAAATTCTGCAATATTCACCTCTTCACTTCTATTGCAACCGCTGCACAAGCCCTAAACAACCATTCTTCCGAGCTTGTCATACAGATAGAAACGGTACATTCCTTTGTCATGAAGTGTAGCGTCCTGCATGAACGAAAGTCTGTCGCCACTGTAATTGCATTTCTATAAATAATGTCTCCAGACCTATACAGATGCGACGTGATGCTGCTTGTTTGTGCAAGAACAAGCAGATGATACAACATTGATAATAATATTACAAAACAATATCTTTTCATAGGAATTTAAGGTTTTGTTGGCAAAGTTAAGTAAAATATCAATACGGAACAAATCTTTTTCAATACTAAATTAACTAACCTATCTACAATGACATCATAAAAACACATGACTTTATGCAAAATTGTTTCTTTTTTTTCTATATATCAATTATTTAGAGTAACTTTGCACCCGATTTTGCCGTAGTATGCCATTTGGCATATTAACTTATGGCGATAAAGAAAGGGGAAACAAAGTATACGTATATAATATATAATAAGGTAATAAAGACAGATGATTACAGTAACCAATCTCGCTATCCAATTCGGAAAGAGAGTTCTCTACAAAGACGTTAATATCAAGTTCACTAACGGAAACATCTATGGTGTTATCGGCGCCAACGGTGCCGGAAAATCCACTCTGCTCAAGGCTATCAGTGGCGAGCTGGAGCCTAACAAGGGAACCGTGGAGCTCGGACCGGGCGAACGCCTCTCCGTGCTCGACCAGGACCACTTTAAATACGACGCATACAGCGTGATGGACACCGTGCTCATGGGGCACGAGCCGCTCTGGAAGAACATGAAGGAGCGCGAGGCTCTCTACAACAAGCCGGAGATGACCGAGGAAGACGGTAACCGCGCTGCCGACCTGGAGATGAAATTTGCCGAGATGGACGGATGGAACGCCGAAAGCGACGCAGCCCAGCTTTTGTCTAACCTCGGAATAAAGGAGGACATGCAGCAGAAGATGATGAGCGAACTGTCGAACACGGAGAAGGTGCGCGTGATGCTTGCCAAGGCTCTCTTCGGACACCCCGACAACCTGTTGCTCGATGAGCCTACCAACGACCTCGACCTTGACACCGTGCAGTGGCTCGAGGAATATCTGAGCAACGTAGAGCAGACGGTTCTCGTAGTT
>DAIOXG010000148.1:0-6470 GCA_036758085.1 Prevotella sp.
AAGACTGACATTTAACCTGTCGGCTATTTCTTTGTTTATAAGTCCTTTCACTATCAGCGTAAGGACTTCTATTTCTCTGTCTGACAACACCTTCTGAGAGGTCTGCGACATCTGTGGCATAGGCAGGCTCTTGCCGTGGGCATGGGCGTGCTGCTCAAGAATAAGAAGGGATTTTATCAACTCTTTTTCCGGCACGCCTACACACAGACAATGGAACTTGTCGGGATTTGACTCCGGATCGGAAGAGGAGGTCATTACTATTGTCTTGCGGATGTTTTCAAGAAAGAATTCACGATGCTGTAAGACAATGTTCATGGACACAAAGTAATGAAAATACTCCTCCGGATGATTTGCCGTCAACTCTGCAAATGAACCGAAGCTATCTACTGTCATTCCTTCCATCACATTCTGAAGAAGGTTTTTCATCCCTATACACGCTAATGTGTTGGAGTCTACAACTGCAACTCGCGGAATTATCATAATGCTTTTATATAAAAATAAAGAAGGTGTGTTTTTGCTGACACACCTTCTGTTAATGTTTTTACTGTCTTATGAAAGGAAGCCAAGCAATGCTCCTGCTGCAACGGCTGAACCGATAACTCCGGCAACATTCGGTCCCATGGCGTGCATGAGAAGGAAGTTGTGGCGGTCGTACTCCAAACCGAGGTTGTTGGAGATTCGCGCACTCATCGGTACGGCACTTACACCGGCATTTCCTATCAGCGGATTTATTTTCTTACTCTTCGGCAAGAAGAGGTTCATGAACTTCACGAACAAGATTCCCGTTGACGATGCTATGATAAAGGCAAAGGCACCTAACAGGAAGATGAACACGGTGTTCAGCGTAAGGAACTCGCTCGCCTGGGTTGAACAGCCTACGGTAAGACCGAGCAACATTACGATGATGTCGTTCAGGGCACTACCGGCGGTCTTTGCCAAACGGGTTGTCTTGCCGGACTCCTTCAAGAGGTTTCCGAAGAACAGCATGCCTAACAACGGCAGACCGGAAGGTACAATGAAGGTTGTCAGCAGCAGACCAATTATCGGGAAGAGTATTCGCTCTAACTGGCTAACACGGCGCGCTGGCTGCATGTGGATGAGGCGCTCCTTCTTTGTTGTAAGCAAACGCATCAACGGCGGCTGGATTACTGGCACAAGTGCCATGTATGAATAAGCGCATACGGCTATGGCTCCCATCAGATTAGGACTGAGCTTTGAGGAGAGGAAGATTGCTGTCGGTCCGTCAGCACCACCGATAATGGCGATTCCGGCTGCCTGGTTTGGCTCAAAGCCAAGGGCAAGGGCTATCATGTAGGCTCCGAAGATGCCGAACTGGGCTGCGGCTCCGATCAGAATTAGTTTAGGATTGCTGATAAGGGCGGAGAAGTCGGTCATCGCACCAATTCCGAGGAATACTAACGGCGGGTACCAACCCTGGCGAACACCCTGGTAGAAGATGTTTAACACGGAATTGTCTTCATAGAGACCTATCTCCAAGCCGGCATCTGCACGAAACGGTATGTTGCCAAGAACGATTCCCAAACCTATCGGCACAAGCAGCAATGGCTCGAAATCTTTTTTTATTGCCAGCCAGATGAAAAAGATGCCGACAACTATCATGATGAGGTTTCCTACAGTGGCGTTTGCAAAGCCCGTATATGTAAGAAACTCATGGAAATTGCCTATTATAAAATCTAAAATGTTCATAGTACGAGATTTTTTTAACCTATAGTAATCAGAACTGCTCCCTCTAATACGGTGTCACCATTGTTTACAAGTACGGAGGTTACCGTTCCGTCGCACTCTGCCTCAATGTTGTTCTGCATCTTCATCGCCTCAAGCACAACTACGGTGTCGCCGTTCTTTACTGCATCGCCGACTTTTACCTTTACTTCGGTTATCGTGCCTGGCAGTGGGGCGGTTACCTTGGTTCCTGAACCTGCTGGAGCTGCTGCTACTGGAGCTGCTGCTGGAGCTTTCGGAGCAGCGGGCTTCGAAGCAGCGGGCTTTACTACTGTCCGTTTCGGCATTGTAGATGCCTTGATTGGCTCTTTTAGCTCTACTTCAAACGGAATGCCGTTTACACTTACCTTTGCGATGTTGCCTTCAACGTCTACTATCTCTACATCATAGTCAACACCTTGTACTTTATATTGATATTTATTCATCGTTTCTTTATATTTTGTCGTTATTTATAGGTTGCTTGTCTCTTTACATTATATTGGTCCCATCTTCAAGATGGGCGTTCCATAATGTCTGATGGGGCTTTATCGTTATGATGTTGCTCTCTATATCATGCACATCGTCTTGATACTGCTTTAATGCCATCGAAATTACGGCAATATAGACTTCCTTGTCTATTCCGCCGGTCTTCATTCCGTCTTTCAGAATTACCTTTGTCTTGTGTCCGGTCTCGGCAAGTTTCTCGCCGGCTTTTACGGCTACATTTACTGGCGGTATGTTCTTTGCCTTCTTTATAGTCTGCTTGTGAGACATGAAGAGTCCGAGGATTCTAAAGAATACGTAAAGGAGTGCAAGACATGAAAATACTATTCCCATTGACAAAATTGCAATTCCGTATCCGTGAGGGTCTTCTCGTTTCAGTTTGGCTATCTTTGTCTCGCCGGTGTGGATGTAGTTGTTTGAGCCCGGCGTTACCATATCGGCAGTCTTTACTGTCCATTTCGGCGAACCGTCTTTTACTCTTGCATACGACAGATTGGCTGAAAGGGCTGGTACTGTTACTGAGTCTATTAAATCAACGGCATTTCCGTCGTATAATGCTACCCAGAGTGCTTTTCCCTTTTCTGCCTTCACCGTCAGATGTTGCATTCCTTCTGCCGGATTGCTGTTGAAATAAAGGATAAGGTGTTTGCGGGCTGACAACAACGTGCGGTCGTCGCCACTCGGGATTACACTCATCATCGCTATTCGCTGAGGTACAGAGAGACTCTTGTTGAGAACTCCGCGATTTGTCGTAACATACATGCCACGGACGTTGTAAGACGAGTAGGCAATATTTGACAGTTCTATCCATGCGTTGTACCTGCCGTACTCGTCAACAATACTTGCCGTGTTGTTTGTCATCACCTCATTTATCTTTATGTTCCTGGCTCCCTGACCAAAAACTGACATAGAGGTGAGTAGCACAGCAAGCATTGCTAAACTGATTTTCTTCATATTATTATATTTAAGTTATTAATTTGTTTTCTTACCTACATTCCACAGAAGAACAATACGATTATCTGTGCCGTAAAGATTCTGAGGAACATGCTCAACGGATAAACCGTTGAATAACCTACTGCCGGTGCCTCTTTTGAGCATACGGAATTGGCATAAGCCAATGCTGGAGGATCGGTACAGGTTCCGGCTAACATTCCCATTATGGTGAAATAGTTGAACTTATACTTCAATCTTGCTATTACGCCTATTATAAGTATCGGAATTACTGTTATCAGGAAACCTGTATAAACATATTTTAATCCGTCGCCCTGGACTACGGTGTCCCAGAAGCCGTTGCCTGCCTTTACTCCTACACTGGCAAGGAACAGTACCAAACCTATTTCACGCAACATCATGTTGGCACTTGTCGTGGTATAAGTTACAAGATGGAACTTATAGCCATAACGTCCAATGAGAATCGCAATAATCAGCGGACCACCGGCTATTCCCAACTTCAAAGGAACTGGAATGCCGTGGACGGCAAACGGGAAGCTGCCGAAGAGTATTCCGATTATTATTCCTACGAAGATTGTAGCTATATTCGGAGCATCAAGACGCTTGATGGAATTTCCCATCACCGACGCTACTCTGTTTACTGAATTCTCAGGACCGACAACCATTATACGGTCGCCTACCTGAAGGGAAAGGCTCGGACTTGCAAAGAGGTCCATTCCCTGACGTGTTACTCTCGTCACGTTGACACCATATACGCTTGAGAAATGCATCTGACCAAGGGTCTTTCCGTTTATTGACGAACGGGTTACCAAGATTCTCTTACTTACCATCGGCTCGTCTTGCTTCTTCCAGTCTACTTCTATCTCCGGACCGATGAAGGCTATTATCGGTTCTGCATCATCTTCGGCGCACACAACAAAAAGGAGGTCGCCAATATGAAGATGACTGTCGCCCTTAGGCATCGTAACATGTCCTTCGTGGAGGATTCTGGTACACACGAAATCACGGTTTAAGAACTCGTGAACTTGTGCTATCGTGCGGTCCTCAAGATACGAGTTGGTAACTTTAAGATGCATGAAATGCGGCTTTACTGCCGTATTGTCGGCTTCTTCTTTCGTCAGTTCCTCCTCTTCTTTGTCGAGTTTTATTCGGCAGATGTATCTTACAGCTATTGTCGCACCGATTATACCGAGTACTCCAAGCGGATAGGCACAGGCGTAGCCACTGGCTATCTGCGGCACGTTACCATCTGAAAATACTGTCTGCAACGCTTCGTTTGCAGCTCCAAGACCTGGGGTGTTTGTCACGGCACCGTACAACGTGCCGACCATCATCGGAAGATTATGGGGGTTGCTCGTATCGAAGAAAATATAATAGCAGGCAAACATTACTGCTATGTTGAGCAGTATCAGTCCTACGGACAGGACATTTAGCGTAACGCCGCCTTTACGGAAACTCTCGAAGAAGCCCGGACCTACCTGCATTCCTATCATGAACACAAACAGTATCAAGCCGAAGTCTTGTATAAAGGACAAAATGTTTGTTGGAGCTGTAAAGCCGACATGACCTGCCGCAATTCCGGCGAACAGGACGAAAGTGACGCCCAAAGAGATTCCGCCTATCTTAATTTTTCCAAGATAAACTCCTAATGCTATTACTATCGCATACAATAATGCAATATGCGCAACGGAGTCAGTAGTCGTAAATAGATTTATTAGCCAATCCATCGATAAATTTGTTATTGTATTCGTAATTTATATTCTTATCTGCAAAGGTAATCAAAAAATAATTCTTGCAAGAATTTTTATGTATTTGTTTTTCCTTATTGGGCTTTTTACTTAGGATTGCTTCGATTTTTATTTGCCTCGCTTTCGGTTTTACACTTAAAACTGAAAATTCTGCTGATAAAATTTCTATAAACTAAAATAGGGGAAAGACTTTCGTCTCTCCCCTACTCTCTATTTTCTATGGAAAGCGCAATTATACGCTCACCCGTATTTTCATGCAATTAAGCCTCTGTACAGCCTGTCCAGTCTTCCTTAGACTTACGGATGTAGCTCTCGTAACGAAGCTTAGCCATTCTCTCTGTTGCTGCGAAGAGCTCGTCTGCCTCGTTAGGGAATGCCTTCTTAACTGACATGAAACGAACCTCGTGCATCAGATAATCCTGGAACAAGCTCCAGTCTGGCTCCTTTGAGTCGAGCGAGAATGGATTCTTGCCTTCCTTAGCCAACTCTGGGTTGAAACGCCACAACTGCCAGTAACCACATGCTACGGCACGTGCCTCCTCAGCCTGGCTGCGACCCATACCACCCTTGATCTTCAGACCGTGGTTGATACATGGAGCGTAAGCGATAACGAGTGATGGACCTGGATAAGCCTCTGCCTCACGGATTGCCTTCAAGCACTGTGCGTTGTCGGCACCCATAGCTACCTGTGCTACGTATACGTAACCGTAAGTTGTGGCAATCATACCGAGGTCTTTCTTACGAACTCTCTTACCACGAGCTGCGAACTGAGCAATAGCGCCAAGTGGAGTAGCCTTTGAAGACTGACCACCGGTGTTAGAGTAAACCTCAGTATCGAGAACGAGCAAGTTTACATCCTCGCCAGAAGCGATAACGTGGTCGAGACCACCGTAACCGATATCGTAAGAAGCACCATCACCACCGATGATCCACTGTGAACGCTTAACGAGATAGTGGTCGAGAGTCTTCAACTCCTTGCAAACCTCGCAACCTGCAGCAGCGCCTTCCTCGATGAATGGCTTCAACTTAGCAGCAGCAACCTTAGAAGCGTCTGCATCATCCTTAGCAGCCATCCACTCCTTAGCAGCAGCCTTGTAGTCGTCTGAAGCCTTCTCGTTTGCGATTACCTCGTTAAGAAGTACTTCAACGCGCTCCTTCATCTTCTTGTTACCGAGTACCATACCCATACCGAACTCGCAGAAGTCCTCGAACAATGAGTTGTCGAATGCAGGACCCTGTCCCTTCTCGTTTGTTGTATATGGTGTTGATGGAATAGAAGCTGAGTAGATTGAAGAACAACCTGTTGCGTTGGCAATCATCTGACGGTCACCGAACAGCTGTGCAACCAACTTAACGTATGGTGTCTCACCACAACCTGAACAAGCTCCTGAGAACTCGAACAATGGTGTAGCGAACTGAGAGTTCTTCGGGTTAGACTTGATGTCGATGAGATCCTGCTTTGTCTTAACCTGGTGTACGAGATACTCCCAACGAGCTGCCTCGTCGTTAGCCTCCTGCTCACCAGCACGGAACGGAACCATCTTG
>DAIOXG010000149.1:0-6454 GCA_036758085.1 Prevotella sp.
GCGGACGCTGCAACTTCTTTTTCTTTCTTTACCCCTTTAGGGGTTTCTTTCTTATTCTTGTTAATATTAATATTTATATTATCATTAACAGCGATATTTGCGACATTTGCGATAGTTTGCGACATTTGCGATTCGGGTGTCGCACTGGTCGCATTTGCGACATTTGCGATAGTTTGCGATTTACCCCATCGCTTTTCGTTGCCCTTGATACCTGCCGTCTTGCGCTTCTCTCGCACATCATTGTACTTGTCATTATCACGACCGATGACAGGGAGAATGAATTTGAGCGCCATATTAGCTATCGAGGACACTTCTGGCTCGATGTCGTCGAACACCTTCACCATGATTGCGTCATAGACCTCATATCTGATTGCATCGTTGTCCCTCAGAGACTCCCACCAGTCACGGTAGAACAGGAACGATTCACGTTGTTTGTCTTCCATAAGCTAATCGAAATAAACATTAGTTAACTGCTCAGTGCCAGAAAATACTGCGTACTGATATGGTCGTAGCTCTCTTATCTCCAGTTCGTCCACCCTGCCGAAGCGTCTGAATGTTCCGCACAGGTCAACCACCCATCCGGTCTTGCCTTTGTATGGGCGTATCGCCCTGCCGACCATCTGGTAATACAGACTCAGCGAGCGTGTAGGGCGTGCGAGGACAACGCAATCCAATGCCGGGAAGTCAAAGCCTGTGGTCAGCACTCCGACGTTGGCGACAACGCTTATCTTGCCACTCTTGAAGGCTTCCAGAGTAGAACGCCTTACGTCGTCCGAACATCCACCTGTCACTACAGCCGCCTGACTGCCGAACCGCTTGACAAGGTTTTCCGCTTCCTCCACGAACCGGGTAAAGACGAGGATGTGCCGTCGTCCGGCTATCATCAGCTTCTGTATGATGTTGGCAAGTGCATCGGCATACTGGCAGTTGGCATAAGCCATCCGCACGCTCTGCTCCGTGTATTCCTCACCTGTGCGTGTCGGTGTCAACAGCCTTGGTTCTATGACAGGCACGTCGTAGTAGTTGAGGGGTGACAGATAGCCACGACGTGAAAGCTCCCCGACCTGCACCATATAAACGAGCTGAGAGAAGATATTAGGCTTCATTCTCGTCAGGAATCGCAACATCGAACCATAGATGCGTGAACTGAACAACCTGTATGGCGTAGCCGTAAGACCGAGCACCTTGCAACGGCTGGCGCGGATGAAGTTGCTGTACATTCCTCCGTCCGGATTGACATAGTGGCACTCGTCGATAATCAGATGCCGGAAACGGTAGAAGCGGAGCGACTGAGCCTTGATAGACCCAATCATGGCGAAGGTGATCCGGCTTATTTTCTTCACACCCACGGATGCGCTGAATATCGAACACTCGACACCGTAGCTCCGCATCTTCTCGTAGTTCTGCACAAGGATTTCCTGCGAGGGCTGGAGGACGAGGACTGGAGCATCAAGGCGGTAGGCTATGCTGGCTATGACGAGGGACTTGCCCGAACCTGTAGGCAGGACCATGAGTCCGTTGCCCTTGCCAGTCTTCAGATGCTCCACGCCTCTCCGAACAGCCTCTCTCTGATAATCTCTTAACTGATACATCGTACTGCGTTTATATTATTGCGTTAGAATGGTAGGTCGTCGTTCTTCTGCGGTGCGTCCGCTGTGTCACCGAACAGGGTGTTCTGCACGTTCTGCTGTTGCTGAGGTTGCGCTGGCATTGGTTGTGCAGTAGCCTGTAGTGGTCTCACGTCGTACGCCTGCAGGTCGTTGTACCAGCGTCCATTGTACTCTCGGGCATTGATGTCGAAGGCTACTGTCACGTCCGCGCCCACCTGCAGATTGAACTTGTCAAGGCGTTCCCTGCCGAACACCGAGAAGCATATATGTCTCGGGTATTGCTGATTGTACTCCTACAGTACGAAGTCTTGACTTGCCCATTCCTTGCCCCTGGCTGATACACCGAAGCGTTCCGGCATGAGGGCTATTATCTTTCCTTGCTTTTCCATTTTTTCGTTACTTGACTAAGAATGTTCTTGAGCCTTGGTATGGCTCACAATATTCCTCCCACATATCCTCTTCCTCCGCCTTGAATCGCTTCTCGTTGAACTTCTGGCGTTGCTTGGGAGCTTTCCACGTGCAGAGCGTCTTGCCGTCCTTGACAATAGCTTCTGCATCGTTCATCGCCATCTTGATGTCAGCTTCAAGTTTCTCCTTGCTGGAGGTGAGGGTGGAGATTTCATCCTTGATTTCCTTGAGCTTGCGCAGGGTGTCAACCAGTGCGCTGTCGGCTTCGATTGTCTTGCCTGCCGTGTGCAGAGGGTATTTGAGCAGCGTGTCCGCTACCTCCGTCATGTCCGGTTCGACATCCTGCAGTATGTTGTACTCCCAGAAGTGGGTAGTCTGAGCGACCATCCATTCATAGAGCTGTGGGTCGAAGTCCACGAACTTGTAGCCGAACTTCCTGCCCATCGTGAGCCATGCGAGTGCGCCACGCTTGTAGCCCGAGACACCAAGATTCATCTGCAACTGACAGAACCAATGCATAGGCAGGTCGTCTTCGTCTATCTCCAGCTGAGTAGTCTTGCATTCGAGGATGCACTTGTTGCGCTCTGAACGTGTCTCGCCCTGTTTCCAGTATGTGCGGTCTGGGCTGACACGTAGGAACGGCTTATGCTCGTCGATGATTACGAAGTCGTCGGCACTCGCCTGAATGATGTGTGCTCCGGTCTCATGTGCGAAGAACTGCGCTACTGCATCTTCGAGGTAGTGACCAGCCCTCATGGCGAAGTTCTCCTCTATAGGTGGGTCTATCTCCTTCTTGCGTCTCCAGAGCTGGAGCGGTGTCTGGAATGGGTTGACTCCGATGATGGTTGGTACCTCACTTGCACCGATGCCCATCTTGCGTCCCTCAAGCCATTGTGCTCTGTCGGGATAATGTATAACCTTTGCCATTGTCATTACTGCTTTGCCATAGCCTTAGCTACGATGTCCTTGTTCGTGTTTGCTTCCTTCTTTGCAAGAGCTTCCTTGCGACGCTCCTTGAGCGGTGTGAGGATTGCGTCCTCAATGCTCGTCTCGCCATTAAAGATTGCATTCGCCATAGCCTGTAGCGAGAATGTCTTCTCTGCGTCTATATCCTCGATACTGCCGACTTCCAGGTACTCAAGCAAGTCGTCGGTTGTGACACCGCTCTGGTTGTACCACTTGAGAGCCTTAGCACGGTTGGAGGAAAGGTCTGTTGCCTTGCCCAACGCCACCTGCTTGATTCTCTCGATCGCGTTCTTGGTGACTGCCTTCGGGATTACCTTGAAGACTGCGTTGCGGAAGGCTATTGCGCACGCTGCGTTGCCTGTCACGGTCTGCATATCATCATTGAAGGTCTTGCCGTACTTGTCCGTTATGCGACGTTGCACCTCCACGGACACTGCCACGTTCTTTTCCACGTCATAGCAGACGCCTTGCGCGGTGATGAACTTGCCGTCGTTGGCGATTATTCTTGCCTGTGCGCGGAGGTTTCCCCATGCTCCTGCGAATATCTCTGCAAGGCGCACTGACAAGCCTTCTATCTCTGTCTGCCCACGTTTGAGCTTGTAGAAGCAGTCCACTGCTGTCTCCTGGTCCATGGTTGCGTAGGTCGTAATCTCGTTGATTACCTTGTGAACGTCACGTGGGTAAGCCTTGGCAGTGGCTACCTGCATGTCGATTTCTGAACGATTGATGGCGGCAAGGCTTTCTGCGCCACTCACTGTAATAATGTTCTGTTGTTCCATTGTTCTGGTAGTTTAAGGGTTATCATTAACTGTATCGCCAGATGCGAATGATGTCCGCACCGGTGATGTAGGCTCTTGTTTGCGACATGGAGAGTATCGGACTGATGCCCAGTCTCACTATCCAGCGATTGAGTGTCTGCACCGTGATAGGCTTGTCTTTCTCGCCCAGCTTACGGCAGGCTTCCGCCTTGGTGTAGCGTCCGCGTCGGCAGACATCTGGTTCCTGTGCTCTAATCATTTTCTGGGTGCTTTAGGTTGTATTATCTTGTTGCGGAGTAGTACGTTTCTCACTGTCACTGCAGTTATGGACGCTCCTGCAGCTATGGTGATAAAGATGCGGTTGTCGCTTGCATGAGGACTGTTCGCTCTGAGGTGGAGATAATTGCTGATGATGAAGGCGTCTCGCTTCTCCTTTGCCTTTTCTGCTTCGGTCTTGATTAGTTGTGTCATATACATTGCGTTTATAGGGTTATTATTGTCTTGTTTTTCTTGCGGGAGGGCGATGGGTCGAACATCCTTTATGGTTTATTCATCGAATTATGGCATTTACGTGGTTTTTGCGCCCCTCTGACGCATTTTCCCTCCCGTATTGAGGAATTATCCATCAGAGGATGAGATAAGCCTCTACGATGGCTAAAATGGCTATTGCGATTATAACTACTCTCACCAATGGAGCTTCGTCAATCTTCTTCTCCATTCTGTAGAGCTTTTCTTCAAGGTTCATGAGTTTCTTCTCCATAGTCTTGTTTGAGTTAGAGGGGATGGGTCCGCAGTGGCTTGCCTTGCGGTTCGCCAACCCACCCCCGGAGTTATTAGTAAAAGTGCATTATATCACATAGTATTTAATTAGTCGCTCCCACATATCGTACTGTGAATACTGTTCTGCACGTCCCTTGGCACGTCCATAGCAAAGGTCATAGCCTAAAGTATCGTCTTCAATCCACTGTTCTGCGAGTTCCAGTCCCTCGTCCGTGAGTTCATACCCTTCGACATCATCGTTTCTGGTATCGCTTATCTCCCACATACAGGGAGTGAACACGTAATTATCTTCGTTTTCAAGATAATCAGCATATCGCTCTGTTAGTTGAATGTAAGCCATATTGTTAGTCCTGTATGTTTTGCGACTTGGATGCCTCTCCTATGAGGTAGTTGATTTCGTCCGTTGTAAGCCTGTAGCTCAGGTTGTTCTTAATCTTGATAACCTCCAGCTTGCCGATTGAGTTGTAGAAGTACTCTGCAAGGATGGTAGGCAGTTCTCCTTTTAGTGCCTTGATGGATTCGCTGATAATTCGTTGCACTACATCGAGATTGCGACACTCCTGCTCCTGCAACTTAGCTTTGAGTTCTTCACATTCCGCACGAAGGTTTGCTGTTTCCTTCTTCAAGGTGTCGATGTCCTCAGATGGCTGAGATTCCTCATGCTCTTTCACCTCGTCAGTCTCTGGCTTGGCTTCCTTCTCGTCGGAAGGGTATTCCTTCGTGACTTTGCCGTCAAGTTGGTCACAGATAGCGATACGCACACCAGCACGGATAAGTTTCGGCAGATAGGTGTCGAGAGCATGGTACGGAAAGCCAGCCAATTTCAGCGCGTGACCGTCACTTCCCTTTTCCTTGCTGTGGAACTTGCGAGTCACCGTGATACCGAGTATCTCGCCAGCCTTGACTGCATCCTCGTCGCAGGCTTCATAGAAAGCACCTACACGGAAGAGCAGAAGGGCATCTGGATGCTTCGTCTTGAGTTCATTGAACTGCTTCATGAATGGAGTCATTGTTGTTTCTTTTGTCATAGTTAACTTACTTTAATCGGTTATTAAATTTTTCCTTCATCGTTGTAGGAATAGTAGCCTCCATCTGTAACAATGATATGGTCAACAAAATGAATACGCATTGTTTTACAGGCTGATTTTATCGACTCGGTGAGGGCATTATCATAACTGCTCGGTTTGAGACTTCCGGACGGATGATTGTGAGCGACAACCAATGCCGTAGCATTGTTTAATATTGCTTCTCTCATGATAATGCGGACATCCATCGCTGTTTCTGTCAAACCGCCACGACTTAGCTGTACATGCTTAATCAACTTGAAACTATTATTCAGCAAAAGCAAGTGACCTTCTTCTACGGCAAGAAAACTCATAAGCGGATGCAGATAGTCGTAATTTTTACGAGAATCATCCAGAATTGGACGTTCGTCCGTTTTTTCTGCATAGCAACGCTTACCAAGTTCGATAGCCGCTTTGATGGCTACCGCTTTAGCATTGCCAATTCCTTGCACCGCTTGCAAATCTTCAACTTTTGATTTTGCAATTTCAGAAACTCGCTCATTCATTACAGCATAAATCTGACGAGCCTGTTCCACATTCTTCTCCGTACCAGTGCCGATTATCAACGATATTAACTCAACCGTAGTCAAGTTTTCAATACCTCTATCTAACGCTTTGCGTTGAGGGAATTCCTCTGCGCAAAAACCTTCTCGTTCTGTAAGTTCCATAGTATTATCACGGATGGATTCGCTACCGTCTTGGATAGCAGTAGGAACCATGTTCCTGAGCTTTGTTTTGCTGTAATTTACCATAATGTTAAAAATGTTTTAAGAAATATTTTTGTAAACTTTTTTATTTACCTTTGCAAAAAGGTTTTGATAAAGATTTTTCTAAATCTGATGCAAAATTAAAAAGAAAACTTTAATAA
>DAIOXG010000150.1:0-6448 GCA_036758085.1 Prevotella sp.
ACACGAAAATAGGAGATAAACACCTATAATTAGTGTTTACCTCCTACTCGATTTTGCTTATGAAAAGAATTTATATCAAACGCTGCTGGTGTTTAGCCCAAACGCTGCTGGTGTTTAGCCCAAACGCTACGACTGTTTAGCCCAAACGCCATTTACATGCTTGACAGTATGCAGGCGATGACAACAAAAACGGCGATGACGGACAGAAGGGCAAACAGAACTTTCGAGAGAATTTTCCGCTTACGCTGCATGCTCATGGAGCTGCGCTTGAAAAGCTCAGCCTCGTCAAGATATTCTGATTTTGCGTGACGGGAGTGATGATGTGCACTCCCTCCTCTATATTCTTTATTGTTGTCCATACAGATATTTGTTGACTTTAGTATAATTGGTTGTCATGGTTAGTATGTAAAAACATACGAGTTTGTATAGTTCTTCGTATTACGGCTTGCAAAGATACATAATTTTTTCAAGAAACAGCAAACGAAATTCTTAAAAATTTTTGTCTTTCAAAAAGCATCATATTTCTTATATTTCATTTCCGTATATCCATAAAAAAGACTAACTTTGCATCCGCCTTGTGAAAATCGGCAAGGCTTAAATCTTTAAAACTCTTCTACCTTATTAATATAATGATGGAACAAGATAATATATACACTTTTGATGAGGCGTTCCACGCTTCAAAGGAATACTTTGACGGTGATGAACTCGCGGCAAGGGTTTGGGCAAACAAGTATGCTCTGAAAGACAGTTTCGGACATATCTTCGAGAAAACCCCAGCCGACATGCATCATCGCATCGCAAAGGAAATAGTTAGAATAGAGAACAAATACCAGAATCCGCTCACAGAGGAAGAAGTGTTTTCGTTGCTCGACCACTTCAAGTATATCGTGCCGGCAGGCAGTCCGATGACGGGAATTGGCAACCACTATCAGGTGGCATCACTCTCCAACTGTTTCGTTATCGGTCTCGATGGCGATGCCGACTCCTACGGTGCCGTGATGCTTATGGATGAGGAGCAGGTGCAGCTGATGAAGCGCCGCGGTGGAGTAGGCCATGACCTCTCGCAACTTCGCCCGAAAGGTTCGCCGGTTAACAATTCAGCTCTGACATCGACAGGCGTAGTTCCGTTTATGGAGCGCTACAGCAATTCCACACGAGAAGTTGCGCAAGACGGTCGTCGTGGAGCCTTGATGCTCTCGATAAGCATAAAGCACCCGGACAGTGAAGCTTTCATCGATGCAAAGATGCAGGAAGGCAAGATAACAGGAGCCAACGTGTCGGTAAAACTCGACGACGAGTTTATGAATGATGCCGTAAACGGCACCGAGTATACGCAGCAGTTCCCTATCTATAGCCAGAATCCACTGGTTACGCAAAAGGTGAATGCAAAGAAGCTGTGGGAGAAAATCGTACACAATGCATGGAAAAGTGCTGAGCCTGGAGTTCTCTTTTGGGACACTATTATCCGCGAAAGCATACCTGATTGTTATGCAGACCTGGGTTTCCGTACGGTTTCAACAAACCCGTGCGGCGAGATTCCTCTCTGTCCGTACGACTCATGCCGACTGCTGTCTGTCAACCTCTATTCATACGTTGTCAACCCGTTCACGCCAGAGGCATATTTCGACTTCGACCTCTTCAAAAAGCATGTGCGCATAGCACAGCGTATCATGGACGACATCGTGGATATGGAGCTGGAGAAGATAGACCAGATAATAGAAAAGGTGAAGAGCGATCCTCAGACGGACGATGTGAAGCACACGGAACTTCACCTTTGGGAGAAGATAAAGAACAAGAGTGGACTGGGTCGTCGTACAGGTGTGGGTATCACAGCCGAAGGCGACATGATTGCAGCCATGAACTTGAGATACGGAACACAGGAGGCTACCGATTTCTCAGTGCTCGTACATAAAACTCTTGCACTTGCAGCCTACCGCTCATCGGTCGAGATGGCAAAAGAGCGCGGCGCTTTCCAAATTTTCAGTGCCGAGAGAGAAAAAACCAACCCGTTTATCAACCGAATCAAAGAGGCAGATCCGCAGTTGTATGAAGATATGGTGAAGTATGGCAGAAGAAACATTGCCTGTCTTACCATCGCACCTACAGGAACGACAAGTTTGATGACACAGACCACCAGCGGTATCGAACCAGTCTTTATGCCAGTATACAAGCGTCGCCGCAAGGTTAATCCTAATGACAGCGATGTGCATGTAGACTTCGTTGACGAGTCTGGCGACTCTTTTGAGGAATTTATTGTCTTCCATCATAAGTTCCTTACATGGATGAAAATCAACGGCTACGACACGGAGAAGCGCTACACACAGGAGGAGCTTGACGATTTGGTGGCAAAATCGCCATACTATAAAGCTACGGCTAATGATGTAGACTGGCTGATGAAGGTACGTATGCAGGGAGCTATCCAGAAATGGGTAGATCATAGCATCAGCGTTACCATCAACCTGCCGAACAATGTCGACGAACAACTCGTCAACCGACTCTATGTAGAAGCATGGAAGTCTGGCTGCAAGGGCTGCACCGTATATCGCGACGGGTCGCGCTCTGGAGTAATGATTGCCGTGGAGAAGAAAGACAAAAAGAAGGAAGTCGCAGAGCACAAGCATGTATGCGAGCCGCCACAGGTAACAGAAGTCCGTCCGAAAGAACTCGAATGTGATGTTGTCCGTTTCCAGAACAATAAGGAGAAGTGGGTGGCATTCGTCGGCTTGCTCGACGGTTATCCATACGAAATCTTCACCGGTCTTCAGGATGACGAAGAGGGAATCTCTTTGCCGAAGACAATTACAAAGGGAAAGATTATAAAGAAGCTCGACGAGAACGGAAAGAAACGCTACGATTTCCAGTTTGAGAACAAGCGCGGCTACAAAACAACAGTCGAGGGACTGTCGGAGAAGTTCAATCCAGAGTATTGGAACTATGCAAAACTAATCTCCGGAGTCTTGCGTTACCGCATGCCGTTGGCAAATGTCATCAAGCTCGTTGGCTCGCTGCAAATGAACAGCCAGAGCATCAATACCTGGAAGATAGGTGTTGAAAGAGCGTTGAAGAAATACATTGCCGACGGAACAGAGGCAAAGGGACAGAAATGTCCGGTTTGCGGACAGGAGACTCTTGTATATCAGGAGGGCTGCCTTATCTGCAAGAACTGTGGAGCCTCTCGTTGTGGATAGAATACAGAATCGAATTTTTTTTTGAACATAAGAAAGGCGAAAGCCGGTCAGGTTAGCGAATGTAGGTAGTGTTGTGAAACAATGCCTATGTCCGCTATCTGATTTTTTAAGCAATCGTAAAAAATGAAACTGAAGAGCGGAGAAATATTTATAGATAATATGCGATTTCATTCGCGCCATGGAGTGCTGCCGCAGGAGCAGGCTACAGGTGGCGATTTCGAAGTGAGCGTAAGAATACAGTATCCTTTGTTGGAAGCTGTAGAAACAGATCGGGTGGAGGATACTCTCAATTATGCCGAGGTGTATGACATCGTGAAGAAAGAGATGGCAGTCCCGTCAAAGCTTATAGAGCATGTAGCGGGGAGAATAGGTAAAAGTCTGTTCTCGGCAATGCCCGGAATAGAAGACCTCACGGTGAAAGTAGTAAAGAAAAATCCGCCGATGGGAGCCGATTCCGATGGGGCAGGTGTTCAGTTACACTGGATAAATAACTAAAAAGACCAGTAAAAGAGCACAAAATCCGTGAAATGTTATGACAAAACGAAACTTATACTTAATTTTGCAACTGTGATAAAGAAAAACAACTCCATATATAGAGCTGCAGCAATAGCTGTAATGCTAATAACTCTGACGGTGACATGCTTCGCTGCCAAATCTTTTACGCTCGTAATTGATGCCGGCCATGGCGGTCATGATGCCGGGGCAAGAGGAAGCTTCTCGAATGAAAAAGACATAAATCTGAGGGTTGCACTTGCCTTCGGACGGTACGTAGAAAAGAACTGTCCCGACGTAAATGTGATATACACCCGAAAGACAGACGTTTTCATTCCGTTGCATAAGCGTGCAGACATCGCCAACAAGAACAAGGCGGATGTCTTTATTTCTATACATACCAATGCTTTGCCGGCAGGAAGAATCGCCCGGGGGTTGGAGACGTATACGATGGGAATGCGCCGCTCAAACGAGAAACTCAGTGCCGCACAGCGCGAGAATGCCGTTGTAACATACGAGAGCGACTATAAGCAGCGCTATGAAGGCTATGACCCGAACTCTCCCGAGAGTGCCATCATGTTCGAGTTTATCCACGACAAGAATATGGCAAAGAGTGTAGAGTTGGCGCGTCTCGTGCAGAAAAACGTGTGTGCTATAGCTTCACGCCCAGACAAGGGAGTGAAACAGGACGTATTCCTCGTACTTCGTGAAACATCAATGCCGGCTTGTCTTATCGAACTTGGTTTCATTACTACGCCCGACGAAGAGCGACTGCTCAATGACGAGACGGGGGTAGACAATATTGCAAGGGGAATATACAATGCCTTTGCAAAATATAAAAATGACAATTTCTCAGGCTTTACCGTTCCTTATGAAGCAAAGGGCAGTCAGGAAGTAAAGGTGCCGTCTATTGTTCCGCAAGAATTCAAGGAAGACAAGGTTGCCCCGCGGGCTAAAAAGCGCACAAGGGTTGTGCCGCAGTCTACAAAGAACAGTATTGCCGACAATGACGATAGGGAGGAGAAGGCAGAGAAAGTTATCGACAGGAAAAAAACATCAGACAATGCTTCAGCCGAACAAGCCGTAACGAGAGCTGTAAAGCCGGCGGCAAAGGTTCGCAATGACAACACTTCCAAGCCGTCGCAGACGGTAAAGGCAGAAAGTAAAGTCGCAGAATCCGATGGCAAACCGGTATTTAAAGTCCAGATTCTTGCCAGCAACACCGTATTGCCGTCAAACAGCAAGAGACTGAAGGGGCAAAACGGCGTATCCTCATATAAAGAGGGCGGAATGTATAAATACACGATAGGAGAATCGACAAACTATAGCGAGATAAACAAGTTGAGACAGAGTCTTGCGGAACAGTTCCCGGGATGTTTCGTCGTGGCCTTCAAAAATGGAGAGAAGGTAAATGTCAACGAGGCAATAAGAGAAAGCCGCAGACATAAGTAAACGGTTCGTCGTTGACGGACTTGTTGTCAAACCTTCGTATTTCATAAGACAAGAATTCATAAAACAGAAAAAGATGAAATATTTTACCAAAGAAGTGAAAATAGCCCTTGTGGCAATCGTAGGAATCATAGTATTGTTCCTTGGCATGAATTTTCTCAAGGGACTAAACCTCTTCACGTCCGACAACCGCTATTATATTTCCTTTAAAGACATAAGCGGACTGTCGTCCTCGTGTCCGATATATGCCGACGGATATAAAGTCGGCGTAGTGCGCAGCATCGACTACAACTATGGTGCGGCAAAGGATATTATCGTTGAGGTTGACATCAATAAGGATATGCGCATACCTAAGGGCAGCAGTGCCGAAATCGTCAGCGACTTGATGGGCAACGTAAAGGTGAACCTCTTGCTTGCCAACAACATGCGCGAAAGGGTAAACCCCGGTGAAACGATAGTAGGCGGCATAAACGACGGCGCCATGGGACAGGTAAAAGACCTAATACCGGTGGTAGAGAAAATGCTTCCGAAACTTGATTCCATCCTTGCCAACGTCAATGCGCTGCTTGCAGATCCGGCACTTTCCAACTCTCTTCACAATGTAGAGACGATAACCGGCAATCTTACAGTATCTTCACGACAGCTAAATACATTGCTCACCTCCCTCAACAGCAATGTGCCGGGACTTCTTGGTAAGGCAGGACGTGTGATGGACAATGCCGAGACGCTCACTGCAAAGCTTGGCAAGGTAGACGTAGACGGCACAATGAGCAAAGTGAATGCCACGCTCGACAATGTGCAGGCATTCACCGACCAGCTCAACAACAATCAGGGCAGTCTCGGACTCCTTATGCGCGATCCGCAACTGTATTACAATCTGAATGCAACGGTGAAGTCAGCCGATTCGCTCATGATAGACCTCAAGGCTCATCCTAAGCGCTATGTACACTTCTCTGTATTTGGAAGGAAAGACAAATAGAATACAAGAAAAAGACATAAGAAATATAGAATTTGTAAAGTGCAATATTAAAGCACTTTACAAATTTGTTTCAAAATAACTCATACACTCATTTGTTTATTTCAATAATTTTTGCGAAATTTGCAACCACTTTTCAAGGGGCATGTGTTCGCCACATGATTAAACACTGAAAAACCAAATAGAATCGTCGAAAGACAAAATCGTTTTATTTATATAATATGGCCGAGAATCCCAATGCTCTATGGGAGAAAACGCTCTTGCTTATAAAAGAGAACGTTTCAGAGCAACAGTTCAATACATGGTTCAGACCGATAGTCTTTGAGAGCTTTAATATAGAGTC
>DAIOXG010000151.1:0-6446 GCA_036758085.1 Prevotella sp.
TCTTATGAAAATGTATTTATGTAACATTTAATTAATAAAAACAATGAAATTATTGAGAAAAACTGTATTTACACTCCTCGCAGCACTCGCCACTCAGGCTGCAAGTGCAGCCGACGATCTGTTCGGCAGAATTGCTATGGAAGGTGTAGACATCGTGGGAAGCGTAACCGCACTCCGTATCTCTGCCTATGATTCAGGCGAGCCAGGATACTACCACTTCGACTACGACAACAAGTTTCAGGCACAGACGACAAGTCCGATACTCAGCGCTATGGTATCCGGTGGTTCTACATACCACGACGGTAAGATTTATGCCTATGAGTATGACGGCAATTATCGTCTTGATTTGCAGCATCCACATTGGGTAATATATGATGCAAAGACCTTTGAGCGTCTTACGGACTTAGAGAAGCCTGCCGACTACAAATACACGATGTTCAACATCACTTATGACCCGACAACAGACAAGATTTACGGTATTCTGCAGAAGTCGGCAATGGACTACTGTTTCGTTGAGGTAGACCCGGCAACTGGTGAATACAAGCAGATTGGAGATAACCTCGACAACAAATACCGCTACAAGACTATCGCCTGCGACAAGAAGGGTACGATATTCATAACCTGCATGGAGAGTCTTAATGACGACGAGAGCACAGACGTGTGGTATCTCTATAAGATTCGCAAGACCGACGGACGAATGGTACTTGTAAACAAGATTAGCATGACGAACCTCTTCGACGGCGACACTTATATCAATGATACTCGCCGCCAGTCGATGTTCTGCAACTTCCAGACCGGAAAGATGTACTGGCTATATCCAAGCACAAGCAACATGCTTTATCAGGAGATTACAAATCTCGTGGAACTGGACACTACAACGGGTGTAGGAACACTGAAGGCATATCTGAACAAGATTGTACTTACCTCTGGTGCTTACTTTATCGAACCGGGCGACAAGACTCCTGCCATTATCTCCGATTTCAGTTATGACGCAAACGAACCTTCGGGACTTACAGGAAAGCTGAAATTCAAAATGCCATCCGAGGCTTACGACGGAACGCCACTTGAGGGCGAGCAGACTGTAACGGTTAAGGAGGGCAACAAGGTTATAGTTGAGGCAAAGGCTCAGCCGGGAGCTGATTTCGTCAGCAACGACATTACATTTACCAATGAGAAGCATGAGCTGACAATCACCGTGTCTAACGCTGCCGGCGACGGTCCTACAGTAAAGCGCAGCTTCTTCGTGGGCTATGACATCCCATCTTCTTGCAAGAACGTGAAGTTGACTCAAGACGGACTGAAGACGATTCTTACTTGGGACGCTCCTACAGTAGGAGTAAACGGATCACCAGTGGATGCAAGCAAGCTGACATACAAGGTGGTTCGTTATCCAGGAGAAGTAACTGTGGCTGAAGCTACAAAGGAGTGCCGTTTCGAGGAGACTCATCCTGCAGAGATGACACGCTATGTATATAGCGTTACACCGAGCGTAGGTCAGGCAGAAGGCAAGGGTGTATATTCAAACAACCTTGTTGTGGGAAGTCCGCTCAACGTGCCTTACGGCGGTCCGTTTGCAAGTGCATACGATATGCTCAACTACTACACTATCATCGACAGCAACAAAGATGCTGGAACTGAGTATAGCGGAAGCGGAACATGGAACTATATGGGCGGCAATGCTCTCTATGCATACAGTGCAATTAACAATGCCGACGACTGGCTCATCTCCCCTCCTATCAACTACGAGGCAGGCAAGACATACGAGTTGACATTCAGCTGCCACTCTGCCGACGAATCATATCCGGAGGCAATGGAGGTAATGTTCGGCAACGACAAAACTCCTGAGGCTCTCTCAAAGAGTCTGTGGCAGAACCTCGACATCCCGATGCAGCCTACTCCATCTACCGACAATGTGTACACAGTAGAGTTCACCGTACCTGCAAACGGTGTCTACTACTATGGTTTCCATGCCATCTCCGAGTCATATCACAAGAGTCTGTATCTGCACGACATCAGTGTGAAGGAGAAGGGAACCGACGGCATCAATGCCAACTACAACAATTCTGAAAAGGTTGACTTCATCACAACCCTTGGCGGTCAGCGCACAAAGAGCTTGCAGAAGGGCGTGAACATCGTAAGGATGGCTGACGGCAAGACGATGAAGGTTATCGTAAAATAAGGGTATAAAAATATACAATAAAATTATACATGAATAAAATCCCCGGAGCAGTTCACTTGAACTTTGCTCCGGGGATTTTGTTATTCTCTTTTCCTGAACAAGAGTTATAATATTAATTCCTACGAAATCAAAAACTATTACCCTATTCTCTTTTCATTACCCTATCCTCTTTTCAACTCAATAACAGTGATTTCGCCAGGACACCAGAAGCGGAATGGGACAAAGCCCCCAATTCCGTCGCTTACGTTTATAGCACGCTTGCCATTGTAGTACATTCCATCCCACTGATGATACATCAGAGCAACAGGCGACCAACCGAAAAACTTCATCTGTCCGGCATGAGTATGACCACTGAGGGTGAGCTGCGCTGAAGAATGTGGCAGTATGTCCGTCTCCCACGATGTTGGGTCGTGCTGAAGCATAAGGACAAAGCTACCATTCCGAATACCACGGAGCGTCTTGTGGATATCGCCAAAGCTCGGCACCTTCTTACTGTTGCCCTCATACTCCATTCCGGCAACGACAATAGAGTCTGAACCACGACGCAAAATATTGTTCTCATTGCATAGAAGCGTCCATCCCATGCGGTGCTGAACAAGTTTCATCTCCTGAAGATTATGCTGACGTGTTGCTGCATCTGCTTCAAGGTAATAGGCATAGTCGTGGTTGCCGAGAACGGAAAACACTCCGTCTGCGGCATGAAGCTTAGACAATATTGGCATATTCTTCTTAACCTCAGACGGCTGCATATTCTGCAAGTCGCCAGTGAACACTATCATATCGGCATGTTCCTTCATAATACTGTCCATTGCCGACTTCAGAAGATACTGACGAGAACCGGAATAAGTCCCGACATGAGCATCGCTGAAATGCACGATGCGATAACCATCGAATGCCTTCGGCAGATCTTTAGAAACGAAAGTAACACGACGTACTCTCATCTGACCAAATCCCCATACATATCCATATACCGTGATGCCTGCAAGAATCATACCCAAAACAAGACCGACAGACACTCCCCAGTTCGTCTTTGTCTTATGATAGGCACAATGCCCCCAACCAAGGATATGGCATACGGCAAAGGTGACCTTCGGCAACATCCATACTCCAATAAGAATAAGGAAGACATTAAGCGACGTAGCATCAGCCGGAGCGAAATTCTTCTCAAGAGCGAGCGACAGGGCGTAGACGACAAGTGCAAGACTCTGCATGAGCCAAAGAGTGCGGCAAATGCCACGTTTTCTTCCTGGCTTCAAACGTTTTATTACGAAACAGTATATATACGCATCGGTCAACAGGACGATGAGTATCAATGGAATTATTATTCTTGATATCATTTCTTTGTTTTATACATCATCTTCTGAATTCTATTCTCTCTCCACGATAGCTGTCGTCAAACACACCTTTATTATATATATGCTTACCATTACAGAAAGTGTGTTCCACACTCCAATTGAAAGTTCGTCCTTCCATCGGACTCCAACCACATTTACTCTGTATAATATCCTTGGTAACTGTCCATGGAGAATTAGGACGGACAATAGTGATATCAGCCTTGTAGCCCTTGCGTAGATATCCGCGCTCGGCAACAGAGAAGAGACGTACCGGATTATGACACATCAGTTCAACGAGACGCTCTATGCTTATTATGCCACCGTCGACAAGACTGAGCATTGATACGAGCGAAAACTGTATCATTGGCATTCCAGACATCGCCTTTGCACACCCGCCCTGTTTTTCCGACAGTTGATGCGGGGCATGGTCTGTGCCGACAACTGTAATCCGTCCATCAGTCAATGCACGGCGTAGGGCATCACGGTCGGCAGCAGTCTTCACTGCTGGATTACATTTTATCATGGAACCAAGCGACTTGTAGTCGGCATCCGTAAACATAAGGTGTGCCACTACAGCCTCAGCAGTAATATTCGGCAGTTTGTCATCTCCAGACGGCTCGAAGAGTTGCAGTTCCCGTGCTGTAGTAAGATGAGCGACGTGCAAGCGTGCGCCATACTCACGAGCAAGATTTACCGCAAGCAGCGTTGAGCGCCAGCAAGCCTCCTCACTACGTATTTCTGGATGGTGGGAAACTTCCGGATCATCGCCGTACATTTTTTTGGCATTCGCCATATTGGCATTTATTATCTCCGTATCCTCACAATGGGTCATTATCGGCAGTTTTACCTTGCTGAAGATCTGGCGCAGTGCCTCTTCATGGTCAACGAGCATGTTACCGGTAGAAGATCCCATGAATAGTTTTACACCCGGCACAAGATGAGAATCGACACGGAGCAGTTCGTCGATATTGTCATTTGTTGCTCCAAGAAAGAAAGAATAGTTTACGTGGCTTTTTTCCCGGGCAAGAGCAAACTTAGCATCAAGTGCATCAAGAGTTGTCGTCTGCGGTTTGGTATTAGGCATATCAAAATAAGATGTTACGCCACCAAAAGCCGCCGCACAACTTTCACTTTCGATATCAGCCTTTGCCATTAGTCCGGGATCACGAAAATGCACATGGTCGTCGATGATACCAGGAATAACGAAACACCCCGTGGCATCAACGATATTATCGTATGTTCCACGGGGCATTGTATCACTCTCAATAATGTCTGCTATTCTGTCGTCGTTGATTATAACGGAAGCCTTGAAAGATTTTCCTTCATTGACGAGGGTAGCATTTTTTATTAATGTTGTCATTTTTTTATATTTTAGGCATAATAGGCATTTATGCTTTTATTTGCTTTAGTTTTCTGCCGGCTGTGCCAAATCGTTTGGAGTTGGTGCATCGTCTTGTGGAGCATATTCGGTAGCCGGTGGAGCCGGTTGGTCAGGAGTCGCCATGCCATTCATGATGTTCTGGTTATCTTGAGCCTTACGGTAATAGTCTCTCACATAAGGATCATTTTTAAACTTTTCAGTAGCCTTACTCATGATATCCTCAATCCACGGCGACAGTTCCGGATATTTGTTTCCGGCAGTCATCATGAAAAAGATGCCAGGTCCGAGAACATTGTCGAAATTCTCTGTAATGAAAGAAGTAACGAGCTTGTCCTCGCGTTCAGCGATATTCTGTGCCTCCTGCGACAAGCGGGCATTAGTAACATTTTCATCCTCCCCATTCATGATAGCTTGACTCTGCTTATGACCGAGTTCCTCCATCTGCATGTCGAGCTGGTTGTATTTTTCGAGAAAACCGGAAAGTTTGTCGTTAAGCGGCGTACCGCTAATCTTCTGCTGTCCGTTGTCTATTTTTATCGAAATATCACCATGCTCAAGCACAACAGGCATAAGACTCTCATCATCGAGGAAGAGAGTAACCATCTTTGTCGAATCAAGCTGTCCGTTGAAACAAAACTGTCCATGAACGACATCACAGGAATCGATATTCTTTAGGTCGCTGTTTTTATAAGCCTTTAAATACAGCATTTTTCCATCGAGCATAGAAACGTCGGATGTTCCTTTAATGTCATATGTTCCGGAGCATGATGTTGCCGTCACTGCAACGGTAGCGATAAGAGAGTAGAAAATTTTATTCATATATTGTTTTCGTAATGCAATACAAAATTACTCTGTATTACCGATGTATGGAAATAAGTTCATGTTATTTAAAACATGTAACTGATTTTTTAGCTTTTTTTTTGCTCTTTCTTCTGATTTTCACTCATGGATTATCCTTTTCTCTGCAATTCGGATGAAATTCTGTGAGTAGAATAAAGTTGCAGAATTGCGGCAACGAGAAGAGTAACAACCCAATTGTTGTGAATATATTTTAGGTATGCATTGTATCCGTCGATACCACTTTTGAGGAACAGTGGATATACAACATGATAGGAATTCTCCAACATCAATACGGCAGAAATAATAAAGAAAGCCGTACCTGTAAGCATTATACGGCGCAATCTACGTAATGTAATATCCGTTCCCTCATACCGTTGTGCAATCTGCATAGCTGCAAAAAACAATGTTCCTGGCAGAAAGGCGCATGGCGCAACAATGTGTTCGCCGAACACATAAAGACCGGCACCAACAACCATTAGCACGGCGCCTATAAGCATTATAATGCTCTGTGTTTTACTCAGTTGTTTCATTTTCAGTATCTTTATTAGTTTCGTCGTCGCTCAATACGAAGATATCCTCATCATCAGCCTTCATCATATAGTTCTCCCTTGCTATCTTAGTTATAGCCTTAGGATTCCGGTGAAGTTCGTTGAGCTTTTGTTTGTCGCGTTCATATTGTCCGTTATACTTTTCGATTTCCTCTTTCAAATCT
>DAIOXG010000152.1:0-6372 GCA_036758085.1 Prevotella sp.
AGCCATAGAATAAGGAGTGATAGGCAGGTTCAGTCCGCCGTAGCGGCGAGGCATAGAGATACCCCAGAGTCCAGCCTTGCGGGTAGCCTCTATATTCTCGTAAGTCTTCGATGCATAGTGCATGCGTCCCTCCACGAGGTGCGGCCCCTCGAGGTCAACCTCCTCGCTGTTAGGTTCGAGGATATTGGCAGCGATGTCGCCAGTAATGTCAAGTACGCGCTTGTAGTTCTCGATAGCATCGTCGAAATCCACCGGTGCGTCATCAAACTTGTCTTTATCTGCGAAGTTGCGCTCCTTGAGCTCAACGATTCTCTTCATTTCCGGGTGATTCAGATAGAAATCAAACTCCGGATGGTCTGTATAATAGTTTGCCATTTACTTAGAATTCTGCTTATAATACTTAATCAGTTTCGGTACAACCTCCTCCACGGTGCCGTTGATAACATAGTCGGCAATCTTGTTGATAGGAGCGTCTGGGTCGCTGTTGATAGAGATGATGATACCAGAGTCTTGCATTCCGGCGATATGCTGAATCTGTCCGGAGATACCGCATGCGATATACACCTTAGGATGTACGGTAACACCCGTCTGACCGATCTGGCGGTCGTGGTCAACCCATCCAGCATCAACGGCAGCACGGCTTGCGCCCACTTCGCCATGAAGCTCTTTGGCAAGCTGGAACAGCTGGTCGAAACCCTCTTTGCTGCCCACGCCGTAACCGCCGGCAACAACGATAGGAGCACCCTTTAGGTTGTGCTTGGCTGCTTCCACGTGGCGGTCGATAACCTTCACGATATAGTCTGCGGCAGGAACATACTTAGCCACATCCTTGTATTCCACTTCGTGTTTAGCCTCGCCCTCGTAGAGAGCTTTCTGCATCACGCCGCTACGTACGGTAGCCATCTGTGGACGGTGTTCCGGGTTAACGATAGTTGCCACGATGTTTCCTCCGAAAGCCGGACGGATCTGATAGAGCAGGTTGTCGTAGTGAGTGCCCGTCTTCTTGTCGTCGTAGTCGCCGATTTCCAGTTGCGTACAGTCGGCAGTAAGTCCGCTGGTGAGTGATGAAGAAACCCTCGGTCCCAGGTCGCGTCCGATAACGGTAGCACCCATAAGGCAAATCTGCGGTTTCTCCTCCTTGAAGAGGTTCACGAGGATGTCAGTATGTGGAGCCGAAGTATAAGGGAAGAGTCCCTCGGCATCGAAAACGAAGAGTTTGTCAACGCCGTAAGGCAGAATCTGATCCTCCACCTTTCCCTTGATGCCAGTTCCGGCAACGATAGCGTGGAGTTCCACGCCGAGCTGGTTGGCGAGTTTACGTCCTTTGGTAAGTAATTCCTGAGAAACCTCGGCAACCGTGGTGTTCTCTATCTCGCAATATACAAAAACGTTGTTCATCTCTTATCCAATAATCTTTTCGTCCAACAATTCCTTTACGAGTCCCTCGATATCGCTGTCGGCAGCAGTAAGCGTCTTGCTCTCCTTAGCCTGGAAAACGATATTCTTGACAGCCTTCACCTTAGTAGGCGAACCGGCGAGTCCACACTGCTGCGGGTCGCCGTCGACATCAGCCACCGACCACTGGTTGAGCGTCAGATAAGGGCGCTCGTTGTAGAGTTCGGCATAAGGCATGTCGGCAGTGCGCTCCAACGGCACGTTTGCTCTTTTGTATTTCATCACGAGTTTGGCGTTGCATGGGCGGCAAGGAGCCGCGCTGCCGTTCACGGTGATGACGATAGGCATAGGAGCCTCTACCGTCTCCACGCCGCCGTCGATATGTCGGCGTATCGTAAGCACGCCATTCTCGCATTTCTCGATTTCCTCAGCGTATGTAACCTGTGAGAGTCCGAGTTTCTGAGCCACCTGCGGACCCACCTGTGCTGTATCTCCGTCGATAGCCTGTCTACCGCCGATGATAACATCTGCACCGCCGATTTTCTTTATTGCCGTAGCGAGAGCATAAGAAGTGGCAAGTGTGTCTGCACCAGCAAAGAGTCTGTCGGTGAGCAGCCATCCCGTGTCAGCTCCGCGGTAAAGTCCCTGTCGGATAATCTCTGCTGCACGTGGAGGTCCCATAGTGAGGATACCCACGGTAGAGCCAGGATTCTGGTCTTTCAAACGCAGCGCCTGTTCCAGCGCGTTCAAGTCTTCAGGATTGAAAATAGCCGGTAAGGCAGCACGGTTTACGGTGCCTTCCGCCGTCATGGCGTCCTTACCCACATTTCGTGTGTCTGGTACCTGCTTGGCAAGTACGATGATTTTTAAACCCATATTATAAATTTAATTATGTGAAATTCAAGTATCTTTCCCAAAGATTCGCCCCCTCATGATGTCCGGTTGGCGAAAGGTCAGTAAGTATGATACGTGCAAAAATACTATTTTTTTGTTTTGCTGCAAAGAAAAGTGTGAAAAAGCTAATCTTTTTGTTTTTGGGAGATATGGATTAGGGGATATGGATTAGGGATTAGGGATTGTTTGAATATATTGCAACGATGTCAAAATCGCACAACTATTTGAGGGGTTTTCGACTAAAAAAAACAAAAAAGTTTTTTGGTGATTTTACCCTCACACCCTCACACATGCCCCTCAAAGCCCCTGTTTATCGGGGTTTGGGGTGTGAGGGGTAGGGTGAGGGGTGGTGAGGGTAATTAGGAATTAGGAATTAGGAATTAGGAATGTTGAGGCTGACAATAAGTACCAATTACATTGTAAATAGAGTCAAGAATCTATGGTATCAGATTAGTGCAAGGTATCTGCACCTTTGGTGCAACGGCCAAATACTAAAGGTGCAGGATATAAATAACACCGTCAAAGCATAGCTTGCTGTTGCTTTTTTTTATTGTATAAGTGTTTTTTTTCAAATAGTTGTTGAATAAGTAAGTGTCATTTTGTCAAATTAATGCGGAAAGATTTGGAGATAATCCACTTAATAACTATATTTGCGGCATTAAACAACCCTTATCTAATAACACTTTAATACTACAACTATGAATAGCGAGGAACTTATTCTTAATGCAAATGATGTAGTAACCTATTTGCAGAAACCTGCATCAGACTTTACAAAGGCAGACATCATCAATTTTATCCGGAATAACGATATCCGGATGGTGAATTTTATGTATCCGGGTGGAGACGGCAAACTCAAGACGCTGAATTTCGTCATAAACAGTCTTAGCTACCTCGATACGATACTGACCTGCGGAGAGAGAGTCGACGGGTCGAGCTTATTCCCGTTTATCAGTGCGAGCAGTAGCGATTTGTATGTAATACCACGTTTTCGCACTGCTTTTGTAGACCCGTTTGCCGAGATACCTACGCTTTGTATGCTCGCTTCCTTCTTCGACAAAGACGGTAAGCCGTTGGAAAGTGCGCCGGAAAGGACGCTCCAGAAGGCTGTAGCAGCATTCAAGGAAGTAACAAAGATGGAATTCCATACCATGGGAGAGCTGGAATACTATGTCATTACGCCAGATTCGGGCGAATTCCCGGCAGTCGACCAAAAAGGCTACCATGAGTCTTCTCCCTATGCGAAGACCACTGATTTTAGAACAAAATGTATGTATTATATCGCTCGCACAGGCGGTCAGATAAAGTATGGACACTCTGAAGTGGGCAACTTCCGTATGGGAGGAAAAGTCTACGAGCAGGGCGAGATAGAATTCTTGCCCGTTCCAGCAGAAGAGAGTGCCGACCAGCTGATGATAGCAAAGTGGGTGATAAGGAACGTGGCTTACCGTATGGGACTCAATGTTACTTTCGCACCTAAGATAACAGCCGGCAAGGCTGGATCCGGGCTGCATATCCACATGAGAATAATGAAACACGGCAAGAATATGATGATTCACGACGGAAAGCTGAGCGAGCAGGCACGCACCATCATTGCCGGAATGATGGACGTGGCACCGGCGATTACCGCTTTCGGCAACAAGAACCCTACGTCGTATTTCCGACTGGTGCCGCATCAGGAAGCACCAACCAATGTTTGCTGGGGCGACTGCAACCGCTCTGTGCTCGTGAGAGTACCGCTCGGATGGACCTCAAACCAGGATATGTGTCATGAAGCGAACCCGCACGACGTGGCTTGGCATTATGACACTTCGCTCAAGCAGACAGTGGAAATGCGCTCACCAGACGGTTCGGCAGATATCTATCAGCTCATAGCAGGTCTTTGCGTGGCTTGCCGCCATGGTTTCGAGATGGAGAATGCCCTTGAGGTGGCAGAGAAGACATACGTGAACTATAATATCCATGATGCGGAAAACGCCAGTAGAGTGGAGGCGTTAGAGCAGTTGCCCGACAGCTGTGCAGCTTCTGCCGACTGTCTCGAAAAGTATCGCAAAGTCTTCGAAGAGCACGGAGTGTTCAGTGCGGCAATGATCGACGGCATCATCTCGCAACTTCGTTCTTTCCACGACAGAACGATGCGTCGCAACATCGAGAGCAACTATGAGGAAATAGAGAAACTCGTGAACAGGTATTTCCATTGCGGATAACATCTTTACCCTCACACCACCCCTCACCATCCCTCACACTATCCCTCACCATCTGAAACGCCGATATACAGGGCGTTTCAGATGGTCGGGTGAGGGTGTGAGGGTAAAATGCACAAAAAACTTTTTTTATTTTATTGCCCGAATTTCCCAAGATACAATGTTAATTTATAATATTAAATAGGTAAAACACTTGCATCATATAGATATTATACATAACTTTGCAAACTGGATTTTGCAAAATGGCAAAACAAATGGTAATCTTAAGCGAAATTACTAACAAACTAAAACAAAATAAGAAATGACAACCTTAACAATGTGTATTGTCGCGGTTTTCGTAATCGGCTATTTCTTCATAGCCATAGAGAGCGTGACAAAGGTGAACAAGGCAGCAATCGCACTCCTTATGTTCGTAGGCTGCTGGACAATCTTCATGTGTGACCCGGGACAGTATCTTGCTGCCGCCATTGGCGACAAAGTGGGAACAGTAGTGAGCGAGACGATAGAGCATCATCTCGGCAGTACGGCGACAACGCTGTTCTTCCTTATGGGTGCCATGACTATAGTGGAACTCGTAGACCAGAACGGCGGATTCAACTTCGTTCGCGACACGCTGAAGACGAAGAGCAAGCGCGCCCTTCTGTGGCGAATAGCCTTCATGACCTTCATCCTCTCGGCAATCCTCGACAACCTGACGACATCTATTGTCATGATAATGATCTTGCGCAAGCTCGTCAGCGATCATAAAGACCGTATTATATATGCAGCCCTCGTTGTCATTGCGGCAAATTCCGGCGGTGCCTTCTCGCCAATCGGCGACGTTACCACCATCATGCTCTGGAACAAGGGCGTGATAACAGCCGGCGGCGTGATAAAGGAGATACTCCTACCATCTATCGTTTCTATGGTAATTCCGGCTTATATCCTTACCTTCCATCTGAAGGGCGAGCTTGCCGTACCGGAGAATAAAGGCGGCGAACTTGGTTCGAGCGATTTTACAGCCTTCCAGCGCAAGGTGGTATTCTTCCTTGGAGTAGGCGGACTCATCTTCGTTCCTATTTTCAAGTCGATAACCCATCTCCCTCCGTTTGTAGGCATCCTGCTCGTATTGGGCGTTCTGTGGACAGTAACAGAGGTGTTCTACAGCCGTCTGCCGAAGTTGGCTACAAAGAGCACTATGCAGAAGCGTGTCAGCAACATGCTGTCGCGTATAGACATGTCGACAATCCTGTTCTTCCTCGGTATCCTGATGGCAGTGGCTTGTCTTGAAACAATCGGAGTATTGACACAGCTCGGACAGGGTCTCAACGTAGTATTCGACGGCAACCACTATCTCGTTACCGGTATTATCGGTGTTCTGTCGAGCATCGTAGACAATGTGCCGCTCGTTGCCGGTTGCATGGGAATGTATCCTGTAGACCCGTCGATTGGCGGTGACATGTCGGTAGACGGAATCTTCTGGCAGCTGCTTGCATACTGTGCCGGAGTGGGCGGTTCGATGCTTATCATCGGTTCTGCGGCAGGTGTTGTTGTTATGGGACTGGAGAAGATTACCTTCGGCTGGTATATGAAGAATATCTCATGGATTGCCCTCGTAGGTTATCTCGCAGGTATCGGTCTGTATTGGGTAGAGAAAGCTGTTATCGGACTGTAAAGTATATTGTCCACATTCGAATGTGGTAATATATATTATAGGAAGCACTCTCTTTTGGTGTTTTTTCGACAAAAACCTATAAAACCCCCCAATGCCGTTTTGCAAGCCTTTGGCTTTTGTATTACGTCAGATGTGTCCTTTCGAGAGCAAGCTCTCTTCCGTCCACATCTTACACAATACAAAGAGTCACTTCGTGCCTCTTGCAAAACGACATTGGGCGATAAACAA
>DAIOXG010000153.1:0-6361 GCA_036758085.1 Prevotella sp.
ACGCGCACAAAGTCGGCAAGGTCTTGCGACATACTGTATTTAGCCACGAGTTTCACGTGGTCTATCTGCATGCTCTTAGACTTGCTGTTGTCATCGTCATCACTACATTCTGTAAGCGACATGCCGAAAACAATGGCAAACAAATCTGACAATCCGCCATTATTTACTTTATAAATTTCTTTCCGTTCACGATATATATCCCCTTTGGCAGCGACGAGATGTTGTTTGTGCCGGCAATCCTTACGCCGTTCAGCGAATAAATGCCGTCGGCAAATCTGCCAATAGTCTTAACGCCGTCGTTTGCCGTTATGTCGCTGATGCTCGTGGTGTCATCCTCAATGCCGTTGATATTGAGCTTCAGCTGGCTCAAGTCCACAGCCTGTCCCGTTGTCGGGTCGGTATATTCAAACCAGCAGCGCATGCCCCTTAGTCCGTAGCCATTCGTCATATCTGGCACCCGATACATCACGTTGTCTTTCATTATATAGCAGTTGCCGCCCTTGAGTGTAGGTCTGTCCTTGATAATGGAGTTTACTCCGTCGGTGGAGTTGTACGTCTTGCACAGGGTTCCGTAGATAGTCATCGTGCCTAATGTTTCCGGGTCGTTGCTCGTGGCATAAGAAGCCACATAGTTCTTGTAATCCGTGGATATCGGATAGCAGTATTCGGTTGTCGAACCGCTTTTCAGCTTCTTTCCGGCAAGCGTAACGGCACCGAAGTCGAAATGATTCTCGCTTACGGTCTTTTCTTCGGTCTTTCCATCGTTGAGGGTGATTTTAACAGAATATTCCTTCGACGTACCGTTCTTGTTGTCGGGCTTTATTATATAAGGTGTGTATGCACGCAGCAAAACGCCGTCGGCGTTAGGTTCCTCGTATGTGAAGAGGATATTCTTGTCCGTCAGGGCATATAGCTTGGCGAGCTTCGTGTTTTCACCGAAAGCCCCTTTCACCTGAGTCTCCGTCAGCGCTACGGGTAGGATGATAGTGTTCCAGTTGTTGCCGTTTTCTCCTTTTGAGAAAGTGCGCTCCAGATGCAGCGGCTGCAGGTCGTAGGTGTATTTCGCGTTCTCTATGTAGTCGAGGTCGGTCCAGTTCTCGCTGAGCACGAGATCCGGTTGCGTGTCGGTACCGTTGAAGAGCAGATGGAAATCATCGAATATAGTCATCTCGTTCTCCTTGCTTACAGCCTTCTTCGGTGCGTTGCTGCCGTTAGCATTAGCAAGCATCGGCACAAGACTTGCCTCCTCTGCCACTTCCACTCCGAAGCGCAGCGTAACGGGGGTGGTCTCTGTAGCCTCGTGGATGAAAATCTTCACGCTGTTTTTGTATTTCTCCACATTCTCTCCGTTGTTGAGGTTAAGGTCGTTAATCTCCAATACGGCGTTGTACATCGGCATACCGTCGGTGTAAGGCCATCCGAGATCGGAGGCACTTGGATTTTTGAATTTTTTAATATCGTCGTCGGTCAGTTCTGTGAGATTCTTATATATCGGCTCCGACACCTGACCGTTGTCCACCCTCTGCACGAAGAGTTTTCCGTTGGCGTTCGTCATTCCGCCACACTGTATGGTGTACCATCCCGGATGATACACTTTGGCATCCTGATACAACCTGCCACGTCCGCCGTTGTATATCATTACGCCCAAGGCTCTGCCGTGGTTGCTCAGCATGTTGTTGAGTGCTGTAGAATTACCTTTATAGGTGTTGGTATAAGAGGTGCTGCTTGTCATTGTCTTGTAATATGTGTCTAAACCTATTTTCAGAGTTCCGTCAAACACACCGTCCTGTTGCCATGCTATCAGTCGAGCACTCTCCTTCTCAAAGTTTGGGTCAGCAAGCATAAAGGTCAAGTCCACATCGTCGCCCATCTGACTGCTCTCCGTGTTGAGCAGTGTGTAATAGTCATCCATTGAGATAATCTTCCAGTAGGCATTGGCGGCATTGCTGCCAAGCTCGGCAGGAGTTGTTGTTAGCAGCTCCACTCCCGTCATGGTCTTAATATTTTCTCCGGTGGGGTCGTTATAATAGTTGCCGTTGTTGTCTTTCAGATTGCTGCTCTTCACATATTCGTTAGTAGCCTGCATAAACATCTGCGTGCTTTTTTCTGGTGTTACCTTCACATCCTTATATCCTTTGTCTTCCGATGCGTGCAGCTCCTGAGTATAGTAAGAATGTCCCTGGGTGAAGGTGATGGAGAATGTATATACCCCCTCTTGTCCTTCCACAGGGTCGATGCTCCACTGCCCCTCTTGCAAGTATTGGTTATTAACCGATCTGTCGGCATAAAGTCCCACGGAACCGTATTGCGCAGCTCCGCTGTCGTAGATGCTTCGTGCCAGATAGCTTCCTTCCTTTTCCGCAGCATTGCTTTTCAGGAAAGATGTAGAGATGAAATACGTCTGTTTCTTTTCCGACTTGCTCTCATAGGCATATACATAGTCATCATAATTGCCCATGATGCCCGAACCATTCTCCTGGTCAATCACGTAGTAGCCGTTGTCGTCGATTGTGAAGTTGCCTTTGTCGTTCTTTTTAAATCTCACGATGTCGCCAGCCAAATCCTTGTCGTAGTTTATTACTGGGATATGAGCCACAGCAAGGTCAGCTACTAAATTTCCGTCCACATACAGTCCGCCTTTCGATAGCTTCAGCGTAAGAAGCGATGCGTCATGGCTTACCATGATTTTTGTTCCGCCGTTTACTTTTTTAGAAACATAGTCTATTTCAAGTTGCTTTTGGCTAATCCTGTAATAAATATGCAGGTTGTATTGTTCATCTCCAGTACCCCATGCGTCAATGGCGTTTCCGATAGACAATATATTCTCTGCCACTCCAGACTTGCAATTCTTCAATTCAATCTTTGCCTCAATCGACTGCGTGTTCTGGTCGAAGTTGATGTTTTCTTTTGTGAATTTATTGCCGGCAGGCGCATATCCTTCATCGAAAATATTTGTAGACGTACCGTCTGTATTTACCAACCTTACATAATTGTATGTAGCGTTGCTTCTGCCGTTACCTTCAGCGCTTCCCACTTGCAATGTGCTGAGATTGAGGATATTCGAGATGTCGCTGTCTGTTGTTGTGCCACCCGTTGTGGTGCCCTCCGTTAGCGGATACCTCAGATAGCAGGTGTGCTTTTCTGTTTGGTCGTTTCTTCTCTGTAGCCAAAACAGGTGTGCCACATCATTCAGTACGGCATGCGTGCCCCAGTATCCGCCGAGGTTCAAGAACTTCTTCTGCCCCACGTTGTAGAGCAGGAAAACCTTTTTAGGGTCGTCTTTCGGCTGACCGTTGGTAACATACTGTTTGAAAGTTTTCGGCGAGAGCGTGATGCCTTGCATCTTGTCGAGCTCTTCTGCCACGTGCACGCTAATCTCCGTGCTTTCCTTGTTTGTGTTGTCGTTTGTGTTGTTGGCAAATGCCGGCATTGTGTAGAGCGAGAGCATAGTGCCCGCTGCTACAATAATCATGCTTTGTATCTTGTTCATAATTCTTGCAAAAATAGATGATTTATGTTTATTCACAAATATCGTGAATACTTGAGTGTGTGATACAAACGTCAGTCCGCACCCTCGTCCCAATTGTCCCAGAACGTTTTATTCTTTTCAAGATTGTAATCCATTTTTTCATCGCTAACCTTAAAGAATTCCTCACTCTTGAAATCTTTGATCGTTGCCGGATTCCTGCCGATAGAGCCTGTGTCGAATTGTCTGACGAGCAATTCGTCACCCAATACAATTACATCTATTGAGGGCTTAATGTATTTATCCCTTTTTAAAACCATACTTAAAAAATTATATTACCAATACTAAATTAATACTCCTTCGATAAGGAGAGACATTGCTTAAACATGCATTGCGTTGATAAATATATGCTGCCAATTATTCATTTCTTATCCCGAGATGCAGCTTATATTTTGCAAAGGTAAAAAAATATTAGTAAAACGACAAGATTTTTTATGATATATATATATTACTGAAGTTTCTGATTTACTTTCTTCCCCTCCCCCGCCTCCCCTTAACAGGGGAGGAGCAGTTACACTTTTCTGCTAAAAGCAGAGATGCTTACTTGTAAATTTAGCAATAATACTGATTTATTAATGACAAGTATGCAAGCATTATATAGCAATCAATGGTAACAGCTCCGCCCCCGAAGGGGGGAGGGGACGATTATAAACCCTAAACTTGAATATATTATTTAAATTTACCCCAAATACTTCCAAATAAAAAAGCCATATTCTCATTTCCGTAAGGGGAAGAGAGAATATGGCTGTTATGGGGTGAATCAATAATATCCAACTGTAGGAATCGGGAAACTTATTCCGTAATCCAGAGATTGGAATTATTCTTCTTGGCATCAATACTTGGCTGTTCAGCCCCCGGACGATAGTAGCCCAGCAGCGTAATGTCCCATACGAGAACACTGTAAGCCGGAATACTGTTGTATGCCGTAGTGCCGTAGCCTAAAGTCCATGGTACGTAAACCTGCCAGCGGTCGCCGATGTGCATGCGCATAAGAGCTGTGGTATATCCGTCGATAAGTCCGCTGACTGCCCATTTCTTGGGATATGCTGTTGCGGCATTGTAGTCGTTGAAGTCGCCGTCCCAGCTCTTCTCAATGACGTATCCGTTGGGGTAGCTTGTAGAAGGAAGCAACTTGCCGAGGTTGTGAACCATCACCGAGTCTGTATACAGAGGGCAGCCGCTACCGGTGCCATTTACAATCTTGTGTACAACGATATAGTCGGTAGGGTTGAGCCTTGCCACTGTGTCGTTGAGCGACCAGCAGCGTATGGTGTCCCACTGGCTGTTTTCGCCGTTTTGCTCGATGTCAGCCAATGCCTGACTGAAGATATTCTGAAAATATTCAGAGTTCTTCTTCTGCCAGTCTGGATATTCCTCAGTGTCGTCGTTTGTCTCGCTACATGATGCAAGTCCCATGAGTACGCCCATGAAAAGGACAAGTGCCAAAAAGTATTTTCTGTTCATTATTGTTTAAACTGTTTTTATTAAGGAGGGCAGGAGAGAGTCTCAGCCTACCCGCCTTATGGGTGTGTCTTACTGCAATTTCTTGAGCAGACTTGCGATGCTTACCTTGTCTTCGATGATGCTGTTGAGCTTGTCGATGCTTACACGCTCCTGCTCCATAGTGTCGCGGAAACGCAGGGTTACGCAGTTGTCCTTCAAGGAGTCGTAGTCTACGGTTACGCAGTATGGAGTTCCGATAGCATCCTGTCGGCGATAGCGCTTTCCGATGGTGTCCTTCTCGTCGTACTGGCAGTTGAAGTGGAACTTCAGGTCGTTGATAATCTCGCGAGCCTTCTCTGGCAGACCGTCTTTCTTTACCAATGGCAAAACGGCAAGTTTCACCGGTGCGAGAGCTGCCGGGAGCTTCAATACTGTACGTGTCTCGCCATTCTCCAGCTTCTCCTCCTCGAATGAGTGGCACATGATAGAGAGGAACATACGGTCAACACCGATACTTGTCTCGATGTCATACGGAGTGTAGCTCTCGTTTGTCTGCGGATCGAAGTATTTGATAGAGCGGCCAGAGAATTTCTCGTGCTGCTTCAGGTCGTAGTCGGTACGGCTGTGGATACCCTCAACCTCCTTGAATCCGAACGGCATCTTGAACTCGATGTCGGTTGCGGCATTGGCATAGAAGGCGAGCTTCTCGTGGTCGTGGAAACGGTAGTTCTCCGGTCCGAAGCCGAGAGCCTGGTGCCATTTCATGCGGAACTGCTTCCACTTCTCAAACCATTCCTTCTCAGTGCCCGGCTTTACGAAGAACTGCATCTCCATCTGCTCGAACTCTCTCATACGGAAGATGAACTGGCGGGCAACGATCTCGTTGCGGAATGCCTTACCGATCTGTGCAATTCCGAAAGGAATCTTCATACGGCCGGTCTTCTGAACGTTGAGGTAGTTGACGAAGATACCCTGTGCTGTTTCCGGACGGAGGTAAATCTTGTTGGTTGCATCAGATGTAGAGCCCATCTCGGTAGAGAACATCAGGTTGAACTGACGAACGTCGGTCCAGTTCTTTGTTCCGCTGATTGGGTCAACAATCTCCTCGTCGATGATTATCTGCTTCAGAGCCTCGAGGTCTGGACCCTGCATAGCCTCAGTATAGCGCTCGTGGAGAGCATCGCGCTTCTTCTGGTGCTCGATGACGCGAGGGTTAGTCTCGCGGAATTTAGCCTCGTCGAAGCTGTCGCCGAAGCGCTTGCGTGCCTTGGCAATCTCCTTGTCTATCTTCTCTTCGTATTTTGCTATCTGGTCTTCGATGAGCACATCGGCGCGGTATCGCTTCTTTGAGTCGCGGTTGTCGATGAGTGGGTCGTTGAATGCATCAACGTG
>DAIOXG010000154.1:0-6303 GCA_036758085.1 Prevotella sp.
ATGAGCAGAAGCCCGCTGACAATAAGCAGGACACCTCCAAGACGGACACCAAGACCGACACGAAGACGGATAACAAGTCTGACAACAAGAGCGATACCAAGACAGAGACTCCCTCTCAGAAGCCCTCTACTCCCAGCTATGACAACGGCAGCCTGACTACTGCTCAGGTGAAGGAGCTGCAGCGTTGGTATGGCGTGACCGCTGACGGTCAGTGGGGCGCGGGTTCCAAGAAGGCAGCCGGCGGTCGTACTGCTGACGAGGCTTGGGCCTACTACCAGAACAACAAGCAGACTACCACGCCTGACAAGCCCTCCGGCGGCAACGGTGGCAGCACTACTCCCAGCAAGCCCTCTGACGACAACAGCGGTTCCACTGGTGGTGGTTCTACTACTCCCACCGAGCCCACCAAGCCCACAAAGCCGACTAAGGCTGACATCGACTGCGCCGCTGCTATCGCTGCCGGTAATGCATATGCCGAAAGCCTTGGCTTCGAGATTTGGGACGGTTGTCGTAGTTATTTCCCTCCCATTTATCTCGAACGTGATTGCCCTGAATCCTGTTGGAATCAGGAATGGGTCGAGTCTGCACTGAGAAGCAAGATTGACTATATCAAGTCCTGCTTGGAGGCAGATGGCACGTGGTTTGCTCACGTTGATGGCAAGGAGGGAGAGGCCTCAGCCGTGAACTGTATGGTTCGGTGGAATGCCTCTGCAAATCGTCACGAAATTTATGTCTATTATTAAGACATAGAGGAATGAGGCAAAGCAAAACAAATTTGATATACAGACAACAAGGTTAAACGAAAGACAAAAGGGGTACGGCGACATGAGTCGCCGCACCCCTTTTTTGTAAAACACAATGATGAATATGGATATCGAACGCATTGTGAGAGAAAAGTGTGCTGAACTTGGCATTGAATATGACGACAGCATTACTAAAGCTCTTGAAAATGGTGAAGCTCTGTCTGAAGATGTTACTATCGAAATGAAGGCTATGTATGAAGGCTTGGCTCGAAAAATGGACAACGCTATCATACAGGAAGAAGGCAAATAGAGATAAGATAAAGAGGTTAGTAATTTGGCTGGCCTCTTTTTATTTTTTCTATAAAAATTTGCAGCTTCAGGTGTGTTGACAATATAGTCGAATATGCTACTATGGGATTATGGAGAGCGTCGGCCTCCTACCTTTTTCACATCTCGAACTTGGCAAAATATTGTATTCGTGTAAAGGTCGGCTGGCTGGTTAATCTTCAAAATTTTTGAAAGGAGATTTCAAAAACCATGAAACACAAGAAGCTGCGTGGCGTAGTAGCTATGTTGCTGACGCTGGTGATGGTGGTTGGATTGCTCCCGACGTCCGTGTATGCAGCGGATGCGGATGGCGGCAGCAATTCGGTCGTTATCGAAAGTGTTTCTGACCCTGTAGAGGTATCAAGTGAAAAGTAGAGCCACCTGCCGGAGAAGCAGGTGGCTCTTTTGCTATGCCAAGCGAGATGTTGGTTAAGCCTCAGGCACGCGGAGTATCTCCTCCTGCGCGGCGGCGATCAGCAGCGTGCGGAGATGCATCCGCATGGGGGCTCAGGCAGGGGCGTGGCAAGCTAAAGTATGCGCCTTCCGACTGTGCCGAGGGCGCAAGAAGCATCTCAAAGCATAGTCGGTGTGTTGTGAATAAACTCCCGATGCAAAAAAGCATTATGCAGTTGACTTTCACGCTGGTTTTGCCGTATAATATCAGCGTGAAAGTTGGTGATAGGCTTGAAAAACGATATAATCGAAAAACTGTCTCTTGAAAACCAAGGCGTTCTGAAAACCTCCGATGTTTTGGCTGCCGGTGTCACGAAAGACGCTTTCTATCGGTATATAAAGGAACGTGGGCTGGAAAAGGTCGCACACGGTGTTTATGTGTCTCCTGATGTGTTCCCGGATGAGATGTACCTGCTGCAAGCGCAGTTCCCAAAAGCAATTTTCTCACATGAAGCGGCACTATATCTGCACAACCTTGCCGAGAGGGAGCCGCTGCCGTTTTCTATTACTGTTGCGGCAAATTACAACAGCAGAGGATTGGTGGAAAAGGGTGTAAAAGTCTATTATACAAAAGCGGACTGGTATGCCATGGGTATCTGTCTGATTTCTTCAAATGGCGGCCATTTTGTCCATGCCTATGATATGGAGCGGACGATTTGCGATATAATCCGCAAGCGGTCAGACATGGACAGCGCAGCATTCAACTATGCAATAAGGGAATATATGAAAAAGAAAGACAAAAATCTTGTCAACTTAAGCCATTATGCATCGGTCATGCGAATGGAAAAACAAGTGAACGAGGTGATGGGGGTGTTGTTCTGATGATTAAGACTTCACGGCAGCTTAAGGACAAAGTCCGAAACATGGCACGAGGAGATAGTGCCAAGGCACAACTACTGATACGCAATTATGGTATGGAACGATTCTTAGAGCGAGTATCTCTGTCGGAGCATAGGGATAATTTCATCTTAAAGGGTGGGATGCTTGTATCTGCCATGGTGGGCCTTGAAAACCGCGCCACTATGGATATTGATACAAGTATTCGCAATATGCCGCTGGATACGATAGCCGCAAAAGTAATGGTTGAAGAAATCATTGCTGTGCCTGTTGATGACAATATCCGCTTTGAAATCAATGATTTTGGGACGATTATGGATGATGCGGAGTATAGCGGTGTCCGTATTTCCCTCAATGCGTTTTTAGACACAACTCGAATACCGCTGAAAATCGATATATCCACGGGAGACGCGATTACGCCAGCCGCTGTCAACTACCAATACAAGTTGATGTTCGAAGAGAGGAATATCACTCTTTGGGCGTATAACCTCGAAACGGTGCTGGCGGAAAAGATAGAAACGGTATTGTCACGCTCGGTTCTAAATACGCGGCTGCGCGATTTTTACGATTTGTATGTTCTGCAGGATACAGGACTGGAGATTGACAAAGCCACCCTTGCGGCAGCCCTTACTGCGACTGCCCGCAAACGAGGCAGTGAGCAGGTGCTGGTGCTATATGAGCGAACGCTTGATGAAATTCGAATAAGCCCCCTGATGCGGGAACAATGGGAAAGATACCAAGGAAAAAACAACTATGCAGCAGGTATTGTTTGGGATGATGTGATAAGTGACATTCGTGCTCTTTGCGATGACTGCTGCAAGTAGCACCTATTCATGAGGTACACGCTTTGCGCCCGTACAGGGGCTCAGACGGGTGGATAAGCGTGGGCTACCCGTATGCTCCTTGTTCTACTGGCCCTCGCAGTACGGCTCAGAAAAGCTCTAAGGAACAGTTGATGCTTTGCAGAAAACTCTCAGACAAAAACAGGAAGGAGTGGAACTCCTTCCTGTTTTTGCCTTCTATTTCCATTTATGGATTTCGCTATCGACCTCGCTGTAAAGAGCTGTTCAGATTAGATGAAGCCTCAAGCACGCGGAGTACTTCCACTGCGCGGCGGTGATCAGCAGCGTGCGGGGGTGCACTCGCATAGCGGCTCAGGCGCGGCGTGGTAAGCGCGAGATGCGCTGCCCTGCCTGAACCTTTGCGGTGTGGCACAGCGGGGCTGGGGTACTACGAGTGGACGGCAGACTGAGCCGAAGAATGTCCTCTCTGCAGGTGAATGGCAGTTCCCGCGCCTTCGATAAATGGGGCAAATCGCCCTCCATCAGGAGTCTTTATCCAGCAGAAGTTGTCACCTGTTTCGGAATGTGCAATTTCGCATAGTATATCAAAGATACACGACCAGCCGACGTGCTCAGCAAGACTCCGCGTGATATTCTTAAAATTATCGATGCGGTTTTTTGTCTTGTCGTCACGTGTCTCCAAAGGCCTTGTCAGACAGATTGGCTGTGCCTTAGAAACAATGGGTTCCCAAAAAGGAGCCAACGGCCATCTCGAGAGGTTACTATCTGTCGTACTCGCCTCCTTGAAAGTGAGGTATTTACCCATGACGGAGGCGAAAAGTATATCTATTGGTAAGCCAGCCCTCACAGCATTATCTGCATGCTGGTTCCGAAGTTGAATCTCGGCTCGAATCCAATGCTTTCCGTGAATTCTCTGTTCGGCAGCCTTATCATAAAATCTAATAAATACGTCGCCGCCATTAACTCCAAAAGAAACTGTCAACCCATTTTCGATTCTTTTGCCGGTGCGGGTTTCATTGTTTATTATCAAGCGCGATGCATATTTCCCTTCGTCCCGAAATTTCTTGAGTTCCCTTATATCGAGGCTACCATTGAAATCATCATATGCAAGGTCGAGGCGCGTTACATGAGCATCAGACGCAGTAGCGACTTTGCCCAAAACGTCCCAACCAATAGAAGACTCTCGTTCGAATGTTTTGCACCCCTCGCCCGAGAGACTCACCAAGACGCCTTCTTTGTCGAACCCCTGATGGTAAAGCGTTATTCCACCAAAGGAGAGACCGGTTTTATAATCAGCTGAAGGCCCCTTGCGACTTTCAAGAAACTGAAGATGCCTCAACCCCAACTCAGTGCAAATCTCTTGTAAGGTTAGCCTTTTTTTCGCGAACGAAAAATAGTCAATGTGTACACAGTTTTTGTTCTCGTTCATAGGTTAATCTCCTCTATGTGCCTATTATCTGTACCCCTCTTGTATGCCCAACCCCCCTGTTAGTAATGTGGGTGCTACCGGCGAATCGAAGATCCGCCGGACACCGGAAGCCTGCGCCTATGCGGTGGTTCCGCGGTTTTTCCAGCTTTCAGCTTGCACCCATTTTTCAAATTCTCCAACAGGAATAACCACTCTTCGCCTTAGCCATAGTGCTGGGATTTTCCCTTCATGGACAAGTTTATAAAGGGTGGGCCGGGAGACACCCAACATTTCGGCGGTCTCGGCAATTGTCAAAAATCTTCTCATAACAAGTTCTCCTTTGCGCTTTCTATAATTCAAAGCTACCATAAACGAAAATATTGTCAACTACCTCGAGGCCACAAATTTATAAACCCTATCTGGAACAAGCATTTGACTATATTTAGCTTGTATGGTATACTATAAATAACAAGATGTAGTATAGATGCGAATGCATGCAGAGAGAAAAAGTAATTAACGATTACAGGAAAGAAGGCGTTGCTACCACAAATCATGCCTGAACCGGCCTCACAACTGAATCTTCATCCTTTTGTATATTTTCCGCTTTTTTGAATGCGATTTCCCATCCGTCGGACGGTTTGCTGCGGCAAAGACGAACGCTGCCCGTTGGGGTTCTTGGCTTTGATGCCGTTATGTTTGGATACATTTTTTTGAAAGGATGAAGAACTATGAACAAAAAGTGTTCTGACAGAGACGGCATTAGCGTTTTTAAGCGGAAAGACGGTCGTTATGAGGCTCGCGTTCTTGATACGCGGCGGTTCGGCAGCGATGGCAAAAGGAAATACAAGAGCTTCTATGGTGCAACAAAAAAGGAGGCGATGGACAAAGCCATTGCCTTCCTCTACGAAGTAAAGCAGGGTGCCTACTGTGATAATAGCACAGTAACGGTTGCAGAGTGCGTAAATGAGTGGTTCGAAAAAAGAGTCAAAATGAAGCGAGAGCCGCTGACCGTTGCAAGTTATACTGGCATTATCAAAAATCATATCAACCCTAATTTGGGCGGGATTCGTGTGCAGGACTTACAGCCGGGCGACATCGAAGACATGGCAGAAACACTGTCAAAGAAAAAGCTCTCCCCGAAGACCGTCAAGAATGTCATCACGGTGCTCCATACGGCTTTAGCTTATGCCATTAAGAAGGGTATCATTGTCAAAAATCCCTGCGAAAATTTAGACATTGAAAAGTGTAAAAAACATAAAATTACTCCGCTGCTTGACGATGAAATTCCGGCATTTCTGAAGGCCATCGAAGCGGACCCGGAGTTCAAAAACGCTTATGCTTTTTGCCTTTTCACCGGTATACGCGAGGGCGAGTGTCTTGGACTCACGTGGGACAAGGTGGACTTCAAAGGCAAGTGCATTACTGTTGAGCAGCAGCTCCAGAAGGACCGCCAGAAGAGCGGTACATACTTCATCAAAAATGCGACAAAAACGAAGAAGACACGCACCGTTTACTTGACAGAAGATGCGGTAGCCTGCTTGGAAGACGAGAAAAAGCGGCAGGAGGAAAATGCGAAGCTGGCCGGCGAACTGTGGGATAACGAGTGGAATTTGGTTTTCACGAACGACCTTGGCCGCTACATAATCCCGATGACGTTCTACAAGCACTTCAAAAGAGTTGCCGAAAAAATTGGCCGTCCGGATTTGCGCCCCCACGACCTGCGGCACACCTT
>DAIOXG010000155.1:0-4966 GCA_036758085.1 Prevotella sp.
ATGCGTCCCTTTTTATATTTACAAATCATTAATCCGTCGCATTATTGCATCGGCAGACAGAAAAAATAGCATTAAAGACAACGTAAAATCACATTAAAGATAACGTAAACTTCAAGTCTACCACTTGAGATAACCGTATTTCTCCTTACACCACAGCTGCCAAGAGTTCACCAAATTCTGCCATAACACGTATGCTCCCGGAGCAACGGCGGGCACAGGATTGAGGAACGTAACGGTAAGCCAGATGCCTACGATGGTATTCTTCTGTCCGAGCGCCTGTCCGGCACTCACGCGGTCGCCGTAGAATCCGCCCACCCATTTGCCAATAGAGAACTGAATGATTGTTACGGCAAGCGGCAATACGAGCAGAAGAAACAGAGTCCATCCGCCCACTTGGGCATCAATGATATTATGCACCGTCATACCGGTAACGATCGAGAGATTGAAGCCCCACATGTAGAATGCCAGATTCTTGTAGCTCTTTATCTTTGCCGCCACCTTTGGAAGGAACCTTCGGGTGAGCAAGGCAAGGCAGAGCGGCACAAGCAATACCGTAACGACCCTCTTGAGAATCATCATAAAGGCGAAGAGGAAAGTGATGTCGCTCCCCTTCTCTACCATCGGGAAGAAGAGCGGAATGATAATACTGGTTACGATGTTGGCAATCAGCGTATATACCGTAAGCGAGGCAATGCTGCCGCCGAGCTTCTCCGTAACCACGGCTGCCGATGCCGCCGTAGGACAGATAAAGCAGATGAAACACCCCTCGAGAACGAGCTTCAGTTCCGGACTGTCGCCGCCCAGCATCAGTATCAGCATCACGAAGAATCCTGATATCGCCGTGCGGATAAACTGCAACCAAAAGTGCCAAGCCCTCGGACGCATGTTCTCCATATCAATCTTACAGAACGTAACGTACAGCAAAGCGAAGATTACACACGGCACGAGCTCCACGCACCACGGTCCCACGGCATTGCCCACAGGCTGCAGGACAGGAACCTCAGAAAACAGGAGGTAAACGATTGTTCCGAAAACTATGGCGCAAAGCAGCGTCCACTTCTTTATAAAAGATATAATGCTCATAATGATATAAATACAAATAGGGCATGTTTTTATACAACACACCCTATATTTTTATAACTGATCAAGCCACTTCTTCCCTGATTTTGTGTATAACCAAATCAAAAATCCAGCAGAAAGAATTACCCCTACTGTAAATAAAGCTCCCAACATATCCATATCTACCTATTTTAATAATTTATTACCAATCAATGCCAAAAGAATCGTAAGAATAAGACCCATTAATAAAATATACCAATTGTAGCCAATTGCATTATTTGTGTAAATAGGAGAAATACCACCCAATACAAGAGCCGCAAAAGTAAGCTGCGAAAGATTAAAGAAATATCCTGCAACTTTATCTTTTCTTAATTTTTCCTTATCTCTATTTTCTCTATATGACATATAAAACGTTTTGATGCAAAAGTAGCTCAAATTTAATTATACAACAAATTTTTAAATATAAAATAACAACAAATAATCCCCATTTCATTGTCCACCGACAAGAAATGGGGATATAAAGAGAAAAACTTTAGTTATGAGTTGTTATTTCACAATAACTTTAATAATCTTTCCGTTACTCATCTTCAATATGTTCAAGCCTTTTACAGGTGCAGAAACAAGCTGACCATCGGCTGAGTAGCGAGCCACTACCTTAGCGTCGGAATTCTTCTGCAGCTCTGCGATACCTGTAGACTCGCCAGAAGTGAGGTCTACAAACACGGCGTCTGACGGAGCGAGTGAACTTACGCTTGTGTTCTCGTCATACTGATAATGTGAAGTTACATCGAAACCATACTTCGCGAAGTCGTATGCGTCGAGACCTGTAAATACAATACACCTGGCTACCAAACCATGTTCCGTCCTTAGTCAACGAGTTGTCGATGAATATTCCATTGTCAGAATATCCGGCGTATTCGCAGGCAAGCATCTTGGTAGTATCCGGTTTCTCCACCGTTCCCGATGTCATTGCCGAGAAGTCCTCGTTTACGAGTACTGCCTCCATCACTCCCTGTGCCTTCGGCTGTACTTTCAGCGGAGAGGCATTATAAGAAGAAACTTTATTTATGTTTCTCTTAAATGAATTCTTTGCCGTCTGCTTTGTCAAGACGAAGCGAGGACGCTGTGTTTCTTGTGTACCTGCAACGGCATTGCCTGTATAAAGTGTCAATGCTATCGCCGCAGCTGAAATAAGAGTAAATCTATTTCCCATGTGCTTATGTTATTAAATATGTTGAACCTTCTTCTTGTTATGCCTCCGCAATGCAATCATAGGTCCGATGCCTGCATGCGGGTTTCTTTCTTTTCGACGGCAAAATTATACAATATGAAAGAAAGAAACGCCAATAAGCAGCATTTTGATGTATTAAATCATGAATAAAGTCATTTACAAAGGCATTAAACTCTATTACAATGACTTTATGTAGGATTAAAGACAGAAGAAAGACATGCGTTTGCATCTAACGCTTCGAGTGTTTAGCCCAAACGCTCCCGGTGTTTAGCCCAAACGCTCCCGGCAGAGGTATGCCCCTACTCCATACGGGATATTTTCTGGTATGCCGAAGGCGACAGACCGGTGATGCTTTTGAATAGAGCACCGAAGCTTGTTCTCGACTTGAAGCCAACGCTTTCGGCTATTCCTTCAATAGTCATATTGGCATAGTCGGCATTTCCGCCAAGGCGGCGGCATGCCTCTTTTATTCTGTATTCGTTTAGCAACGAATTGAAATTGGAACCATACTCCTGGTTTATCGCCTGAGATACGTATCGCGGACGACTGTGGACCAATTCGCTCAAGCGCTCTACATTAAAGCCCAACTTGTATATCTCGGTAGAATTTTCCATTACTTTAACCACGGCAGCATACAATTCCTTCGTGTCATCGCCCGTCATACGACTGTTCTGGTATTTCGCCTTCTGGGCAACATCCGCAGCCTCATTGTCGGCAGAGGCTGCAGTTGCCATTTTCTCCATATCATGCAGTTTCGACTCAAGCTCCACAATGCGCTCCTCGTCCTGCTTGCGTATCGCCTTAGCCTGTTCCTCCTTGTCGAGCATCTCAACATAGTTGCGGTAAAGGTGGCGGTTGTTGGAACGAATTTTCCTGTTCGCACGGTATATTCTATAGAGCAGGAATACGACTACAGTAACAACGGTGAGTGCAAAAATGAGGAAGAAATTCTGTATACGGCGCTTCTCGGAGAGTTCCCTAACCTGGTCGTTTGCCTTGTTCAGCTCGCGGATGAACTTCACATTCTCCACCGACGAAAGCTGTCCTTCCCCCTGCAAACGCTGGTTGTTTCTGAGATACTCAAGCTCCCACTTGCTTGCCAAGACAGAATCACCCTTTTCCTTGTAAATGTCTGACAGGTCACGACATAGCGTAGTGATAAAGTCAAGACTGTTGTTCTTGCGGGCGATATCAAGAGCTGTGTTTATCGAGGCTATCGCCTCGTCATACTGTCCGGAATCTATATATATTTTCGTTATCAGCCCCTGCGACGACAGTATGCCACGGTATGCCAAAGGATTGTCGTCTTCTGTCTTTATGGCTTGTTCCAGGATTGATATCGCCTTTGGATTATTCCCTTGCCGGTAGGCTTCATAAGCCGAACACATGAAAAGAGCCTGTCGTATGTCGCTGTTTTTCACTCCGGCTGCTGCCTTGCGGAAGGATTTTATTTCTCTTGAAATATCCGGCAAATTCTTTTTCTTCCCGAAACTTATCGTTACGAGGTTGTCCATGGCAAGCGAAAGTGTCTTGTAGTCTTTCAGCTTTAGCGCCATATTGAAAGACTTGCGGAGCATTCCCGATACATCGGAAACGCCTTTCGAATTTGTCTCATCTTTTGATAATTGCAGTATATTCGCAATGCAGTTATAGATGTTTGGGAGTCGCTCGTAGCATTTGTTGTGTTCGGCAAGTTCCCTTGCGTCAAGCAGGTATTCGTACGACTTCTTGTAGTCGTAGCTGAAGGTCATATAGATGATGCCTAAATTCTGCATCGCCTTTATGATGTCGGGGATGTCGGAAATGCTGGGTTGTGGTCTCGCCGTTTGCCTCAAGTCCTATGGTAAAGCCACTGACTGCGTCTGTTCCTCTTGTGGATACCGTACCGCTAACGGCAACATCGCCCATATAGTTTATGCCTGTTGGCAAATCTACGGCAATGTTCAGCTTATGACTCTCCTCCACGGTCAGGTCGTCTATCAGAAGACGGCTACAGTCGGTGGAGTTGTTTACAAAGGCTATGGTAACTGCCTTTCCCTTGTATTGAGCAAGCGAAACAGTATGTTCCACCCAGTTTGCATCTTCTTTCGCAACAGAAAACAATGGTGTGGCAAGATTGAAGTCTGCCTTTTCCTTGCCTGCCGTCTCGGATATGTACACGGCATATCCGTCGGCATGCTTGGAGTCTGTTGCCATGGCTTTCCAGACGAGCGTAGGGTTCGAACCGGAAAGGGTTATGGCTGGCGTTATCATCCAGTCGTCGGATGTTCCCGCCTGAGCATACCACGATGTGCTGCATGCAGCATGCTCCGTGCCAGCTTTGTTTGTAGCCACCTGTATCCAAGGTGTACCTACACTGAAGCCTAACTTCTTTGTAGAAGCCGACGGCTCATTCTGGTCGTAATCTCTTAATGTGAAGTCTGCCGGGATTCCGCTTTCGAAATCACAGCTCAGATAAGTTTGGGCGCTTGCATGAAAAGAAAGAAAGAAAAATGCGCACGCAATCGCCGAACGTGTCATATTATTACTGTTTTAAATTATCTTGTTGCAAAGATATTGCAAATCGAGAGGAGAATGAAATGAATTTATTCATTTCTTATCCCGAGATGCAGCATATCTTCTGCAAAGATATTGCAAATCGAGAGGAGAATGAAATGAATTTATTCATTTCTTATC
>DAIOXG010000155.1:5066-6282 GCA_036758085.1 Prevotella sp.
CCGAGATGCAGCATATCTTCTGCAAAGATATTGTTTTTTTGCTCATGAAAGAGATTTTCTTTTGTTTTTTTACATTCTTTCACTCTTTTCTTTCTTTTACTACCCACATATTAGTATTATTGATTATCTTTGCAGCCGTTTTACTAATTACTTTTAGGTATGGAAACAACTGAGAGAGAAAGGAAAATATACCGCGTTACTCTGATGGGGAGTATTGTGAACGTGGTGCTGCTTGTTTTTAAGTTTTTGGCTGGAATCATTGGCGGCTCGGCGGCTATGATTGCCGATGCCATACACTCGCTGTCGGATTTCCTTACAGATATCGTTGTCGTGGCGTTTGTAAGAATAAGTTCGAAACCTGAGGACCAAGACCACGACTACGGGCACGGCAAGTATGAAACGCTCGCCACTTCGATTATCGGACTGGCTCTGCTCTGTGTCGGCTTTTACATTCTTTATAATGGCTGCCACAAGGTTTGGGATTTCTTTAACGGAGCGCAACTGGAACAGCCGGGGATGGTGGCTCTGGTGGCTGCCTTAGTGAGTATCCTGCTTAAGGAATGGACTTTTAGATTTACGTCTAAGGTAGGAAAAGAGGTTGTTTCGCAGGCTGTTATCGCCAACGCATGGCATCACCGCAGCGATGCCCTGTCGTCTATCGGCACAGCGATTGGCGTGGGCGGCGCTATCATCCTGGGTAGCAAATGGGCGGTGCTCGACCCTATTGCGGCAGTGGTGGTAAGTTTCTTTATCATCCGTACTGCACTCGGACTTATCCGCACGTCTTCAGGCGACTTGCTCGAAAAGAGTCTGCCGGCAGATATAGAGAAGGAGATTGTAAATATTGTTGAGAGCGAGCCGGAGGTGAGCGATGTGCATAAGCTTTGTACCCGTCGCATCGGAAGCAATATAGCTATCGAAATGCACCTGAGGATGCCGGGGGAAACGACACTGAAGGTTTCTCACGAGCATGCTTCTAACATTGAGCGCATGCTACGGGAGCATTTCGGCGAAAATACACATATTAGTCTTCACGTGGAACCGGAGAAATAAAAGAATCCCCTGCATACTATTCGACCAAGAACCGTATGCAGGGGAAATGCTTTTATCACACATAAAATTAGTTAGTGTCATCATGGTGATTATCAAGTCTGCAATACAACGCAACGTTTTTTTAAAAAAATCAATCAGCATGGTATATTTATTGCTATCATTT
>DAIOXG010000156.1:0-6261 GCA_036758085.1 Prevotella sp.
TAAATGAGAAGATAAATGAGAAGATAAATGAGAAGATAAATGAGAAGATAAAATTAACAGATAGACAGGTCAAGGTGTTAGGTTATATTATGAATAATCAGCCAATAAATGCACTTGGTATTGCTAAAGGGTTAAAAATTCCTAAAGGTACCGTCTATCGTATTATTGGTATCTTAGCTTCCAATGAGTTTGAGTTAGTAGAACATGTCGGTTCAAATAAAACAGGTGGTTATCAGTTGACATCAAAAGGAATGACTTTTAAATAAGGAATAGATAATGATAGACAAATGGTTTGTAAATGACATAGAAACTGCGCTGGCGGTGCAGGGAAGAGCAGTCGTTACGGATGCTAAGATAGAGGGAAAGTTTTTGCTCGATTTTCTCCCAGCTGATGTCGTATTGCTGGAAGTTGCCAGCACTGACCTGGACGAAATCAAGGCGAAGTATGAGGCGGAGACGCATCATGCCGATGAGAAGGTGGTGTTTTATACGCATCGCCCAAAGACTGACTTGATCTTCCTCTTGGAATATGCCGAGACTACCCCTTGCGTGGTGCTCGACGATATGGAGACTTACATCCGCAAGCATCTCTTCGAGGCTACGGGCATCAACACACAATTGCCTAAGGCTGAATTGCTCGTGGCTGCTAAACTCGCCAAGGGCAATGACCTGAACTGGTGGAAGAGCGTTGCCATGGGACTCGTCAAGCCGATGGATACCGATAAGCTCTTGCTCGATTTGTTGGCTTCTCCTATGCAAACAGCCCAAGGCATGGATAAGGAGGTATGGAAACTCTTCTCGACTGAGGTGCTCGACAAGATAGGCAAACCGCATACTGAGCAGCCGGCAGAGGTATTGGCTCAGTCCGTGATGGAGACGATCTTCGACGGATTGGCAAGCAACCGGATTTCAGACAAATTACTCACTATATATAATAGGTGTACCGGAAGTCATGCCATGGACGAGGCGATGGCTGCCTATATCGCCCGATATACAGACCAGTTGAAGAACATCGACCCCTTGAAGGCTCATCCCGATCATCCGTTTGTGGTTTTGGACAATAGCTTGTTCAAGCAGCTCAGTAAGACAATCGAGAATGGGGAGTTCCTGGGCGAATATACCCGATGTATCGATGCCAGAACGAAAAGCAAATATGCAGCAAGCTATAAGGCTAAATGGCTGGAGGATGTAAAGACCCTCGTGGAATTCAAGAACGACGACCTGTACAAGATTACCTCTTTGTCGGATTTTGCAGTCTATTATCGTGATACATTTGCCAAGCTCGATACGGCGGTGCGCCATCTCTATGCGGTATGGTTGCACGACGAGAAAGTATTGCGTCCTTTCCAATTTCTATATGAACAGACAGAGAAGGAGCTCTTGGACAAATGGTTCTTCCTGGTTAAGGATTACAAACCTTCCCAGCAAGGCTTGCTCAAGGAAAAGCTCTCACAAGAGGGCAGAATCGCCATCTTGATATGCGATGGGTTAAGACTGGAAATCGCTGAGACCATCTATCGGCAGTCGAAGTCTAAGGTCAGCAACGACTATGCCTTCGCCATGCTTCCTTCTGTCACGGAGAACGGCATGAGCGCCTTGTTTGGCTGCGATCAGGTGGAGCTGTTGGCTCAGAACCGCTACGCCCACTTGAAGAGCGAGATGCCAGGTGTGGAGGTGATAGATGCCGACAAGCTCAATAGCAGCATCACCGCCCAACGCTTGGTGTTGATGTATGGTGATATCGACCAGGTAGGCGAGAAGAAACAGGTGGCAGGGTTGAAGGATATCAACAATTACGAAAAGGAATTTGCCGAGAAGATAGACACATTGCTCAGCATGGGATACAGCAAAGTGTACGTAACCGCCGACCATGGATTTGTCATCACCGGCATATTGGATGAGGCTGACAAGATACCTGTTCCCAATGGAGATATTCTGAAGTTGGAGGAGCGTTTCTGTCTGGCTCATGAGCAGTTAGTGCCTTCCAACAACGTGAAGCTTGTGGAGCGCCAAGATGACTTCTTGGGTTCGGAATATCAGTACTACGCCAAGTCGGACAAACCTTTCCGCACCAAGGGAGCGTATGGTTATGCCCACGGAGGATTTACACCCCAGGAATGCATCATCCCTGTCTATGCGTTTGGCAAGGATGCCAATGAGGAGGTACTAAAAGTAGTAATTGCCAACAAGAAGGAACTGCAAGCCGTAGGAGGACAGTACTTTAAACTGAAACTACAGGCGGAACAAGCTGTAGACAATTTCTTCAAGCAAGAACGACGCATAGAGATTCATCTCTTTGCAGGCGACAAGCTACAGTCGAATCAAGTAGTGACCATCAAGCAAGGACAACTGCTCGACAACAATGAGTTTGAGATGGCATCGTCTGGCAAGATGAAAGTCGTGTTGGTAGATGCAGCTACCAAACAACAGATAGATTTCTGCGAGGTGAAATCATCTTCTTCAAGAGACTTGGACGATTTGTTTTAATAAAACATGACAAAAATGATAGAACTGGATAGAAAACTCCTGGACTTGTTTCAGGGATTTGTGGTAAGGAAAGACATTGTACGTGCCGTCAAGGTGGGTGCAAATGTTCCTGTGTTCGTATTGGAATACCTACTTGCCAACAGTTGCAGCACGGAAGATGAGGAGAAAATCAAGGAGGGCGTGGAGAATGTGAAACGTGTGCTCCAGAAGCATTATGTGAATCCTGATGAGGCAAATGTGGTGCAGTCGAAAATCAAGGAGGAAGGTAGCTACAAGATTATCGACAAGATTTCCGTACGCCTGGATGCCTCGAAAGACAAGTATTGGGCGGAGTTGTCCAACCTGAACATCCGTGAAGCAAACATCGACGAGAGCCTCGTCACCCAACATGAGAAGATGATGATGGGTGGCATTTGGGCAATCATCGATATCGACTATGATTCGAGCATGATGATAGGCAACAAGATTTATCCTTTTGTGGTCTCCAAGATTCGTCCTATCCAGCTCTCCAATTTCAGTCTTGACCGTATCGTTGAGGCTCGCAAGGAGTTTACCAACGAGGAGTGGCTCAACGTATTGCTGCGAAGTGGCGGCTATGAACCGGAGTCGGAAGGTATGACAGAGCGCATGAAGATGCTTCTGCTGTCTCGTTTCATTCCTTTGGTAGAGAACAATTTCAATATGGCGGAATTGGGACCGAGAAGTTCTGGTAAGTCTTTCGTGTTCAAGGAATTGTCGCCCTACTCCATGCTCGTAAGCGGTGGTCAGGGTACGGCTGCCTCTCTCTTCGTAAACAACAGCAACGGACAGATTGGCGCCATGGGCAAATGGGATGCCGTGTGCTTCGACGAATCGACCGATGAACTCTTCAAGGACCGGGAAGTGGTGCCGTTGATGAAAGACTATATGGAGAGCGGCTCGTTCTCTCGTGCGGGTAAGTCGGGCGAGAAGTCGGCTAACGCTTCCATCATCCTCAACGGTAACATCAACCAACCTGTGGAGACGGTATTGCAGACGAGTCATCTCTTCAGTCCGTTCTCCGACAAAATCAGTGATGACACCGCCTTCCTCGATCGTATCGGCTTCTTCCTGCCGGGATGGGAAATCATGAAGTTTGCCCCTGCCAACTTTACCAATCATATCGGTTTCAGTACAGATTTCTTCAGTGAGATGCTCCATCACTTGCGCAAGGACAACTATACCAATGCCCTGGACGAATACTTTACGCTGGGTTCCCAGTTGAGACAGCGAGACACCAAACCTGTAAGAAAGACTGTATCTGGACTCATCAAGCTGATGCATCCAGACGGCAAATATACAAAGGAAGACATAAGAAAATATCTGACTTGGGCAATAGAGATGCGAAGAAGAGTCAAGGAACAGTTGAAGCGTATTGGCGGCATGGAGTTTTGGGATACCAACTTCTCTTATATCGACAAGGATAGTCAGGAAGAAACCTTTGTCTCTGTTCCTGAGGAGCGTGGAAGCAACTTGATAGAAGATACTCCGCTACCTCCTGGAACTTGCTATACAGCAACCTGTGATGGCGATAAGGTATCGCTCGTCAAGGTAGAGGTAATTACAATGCAAGGCAATGGAAAGTTAGCTGTGAGTGGTACTTCTTCGCCGGAGGTAAAGGAAGACATTCGAAACACATATTATTATATCCGTGCCAACGAAAGCAGCATCCTCTCACAGAAGTATTCCTTGACACGATTGGACATAACGGTTCAAGTTACAGCCCTGTTGGGTAATACGCAAGTGGGAGGTATCGGCTCTGCTGTTTTTGCAGCCATCGTGTCGTCTATTTTCGGAAGGAACTTGAAATCTGCTTTAGGTATTATCGGCAATATTTCCATTGGGGGAGCTATCGTTAGGGCTACGAACTTCTCGGATCGAGTTTCGTTGTTGTCGGAGAATGGCGCTAAGACGGTGCTGGTGCCGATGGACAATTTACAAGAGCTTGCCACCTTGCCGGCTACAATATTGGGTAAGACGGATGTTCCATTCTATGGAAACGCACAGATGATGATACAGAAAATAATACAATAGTTTTATTCAGCAAAAAAATAACGCCTTATGCGAAACGATAAACTGGAAAAGGAACTGGAGCTGCTACTGCTGCTTACGGAAAACCGCACGCTGACACTGGAACAACTATGCCAAAAGGTTGGGGTGTCGAGAAGAACAATGTATTATTATCTGGAATTCTTCCGCGACACGGGATTTAAACTGGAAAAATACGGCAACATGTATTCTATCGACCGCACATCGAGCTTCTTCGGCAGACTGACTGAACGTATCTCTTTTACCGAAGAGGAGGCTATCGTTATACGACGACTGCTTAAAAAGGTGGACAAGAAGAATGCTGTGGTGGAAACGCTGAAAAGGAAAATGGACAAGTTCTATGATTTCGGAATCCTTGCCGACGACAATATCGACGAGACGGCGGCACAAAACGTGGGAAGACTACACGATGCTATAAAATATGAACGCAAGGCGGTGCTCAGAAACTACTCGTCGCCCCACAGCTCCACTACACGCGACCGACTCGTGGAACCGTTCATGCTGATGGACGGCAACAGGGAGGTGAGATGCTTTGAACCTGCTTCGGGAATTAACAAGACGTTTAAAGTGGCAAGAATGAGCGAGGTGGAGATTCTCGACGACCCCTGGACTTTCAAGGAGGAACACCGACAGATGTTTACCGACGCTTTTATGTTCAGCAGCGAAAAGACTACTACTGTGGAAATGGTGCTCGGGCAGCTGTCGCACAATATCCTGACGGAGGAATACCCAAAGACTATCAACTACCTGACACAAATCGACAAGACCCACTGGCTTCTCCAGCTGAAGGTGTGCAGCTACATCGGTATCGGAAGATTTGCCTTAGGACTGCTCGACGACATTGAGATTAAAGGCGACGAGGGGTTCAAGGAGTATATCAAGAACAAGCTAAAGGTGTTTTGCGGTCTATACAAATGAGGCGAGCAGTCTGCCTGCCCATACTCCGAGCAGACCCAACGCCACGCTTCCGCCTACATAGAGGGCTGCAAAGACTATGTCGTCTGAACGCAGAAGCAGGAGATTCTCGTTCATAAAAGTACTGAATGTGGTGAAACCGCCACACAGTCCTACTGTAAGCAAGAGGCGGATGCCTGCATCAAAGCCAAAGCGGTCTGACAATGTATAAAATACGCCTATCAGCACACAGCCGAAAACATTTACGATTAGCGTGGCAAAGGGGAATGGCGACGATACCGTTTCGTTTACTGCCTTCGACACGAGATAGCGTGCCACTGAACCCAAGGCTCCGCCAAGGGCTACGAAGAGTATATTCTGCATCATACTTTTATTCTGTTACATCTTTTTATACTGCAAAGTTACTCTTTTCTGTCGACTTTACCTCTTTTTTCCTGCAAATACCTCACTGAAGGATATTTGCCATAGCGTATTTTATATAATTTGCCACGCATGAGAACCTTCACGGCTAAATAGACAAGAGCCATGAAAAGGTATATCAGTATTGTTTGCATACCGCTAAGCTGTATATTCTCTACACTTGCATCGGGAAGGGTGGCAATGATACGCAGACTGTCGTTCAACAACTGCGTCACACTGTGCAACGCCCAGCCTACAACGGTCTGAAGCGCCGGCAGCGGGGATGTGAGTACTACGGCAAGAGCAAGATACAGCAATATTGTAGCCAAGGGTATGGCTACGATATTGGTCAACAAGAAATAGCATGAGAAACGCGAGAAGCAGTTGGCTACA
>DAIOXG010000157.1:0-6244 GCA_036758085.1 Prevotella sp.
ATCGCTGCCGCTTGGAATACTTATCGTGCTGATTTGTCTGTCGGGTGCCACGCTGGTTTTCAAAAACGAAATCCGCAATGCCTTGGGAATGCCTAAGGTCGTGGCCCCCCACGGCATGGGCAAGAAACATGGTGGCAAGGCTGCTACATTTGGTAGGTCTCATGATAAAAGTCATGGCGACGGGAAAAAACAAGGGATTACTGGGAAAAGTGCTGATGCTCCGTATAGAACTACTACGAAGAGAGATTTCTTCTCGTATGTTACGAAGTTTCATACTGGACTGATGATGGGAAAAACCGGAAAGATTATCGTTACCTACACCACGCTGTTCTTTGTCTTCATCCTCATTAGCGGATTGTGGATTTGTTTGCCACATAATGGCAGGCAGTTGCGCAAGAGGTTTACTGTTGATACATGTAAGGGTAGCAGGAAACTTCTTTACGACCTTCATGTCAGTCTCGGCTGGTGGGTAGTCTTGTGGCTTTTGCTGCTCGCCGTTACAGGACTTGGTTTCGGACTGAAGCTTGTGCCAAAGGGGACGGCGCTGATGACAGTGTTTCATGAACTGCATATCGGTTCGTGGGGCGGAATGTTGACAAAGGTGATTACTTTCATTGTAAGCATCATCGGAGCCTCGCTTCCCATTACCGGATACAGGTTGTATTTCAAGAAGCACAGAAGTCTGAGAATGACGAATATGCAGAACAAGGTATAAGAATCTTTGTTACAGTTATTATATAAACAAATCCCCGGCTCTCTCTTTATGAGAATGTCGGGGATTTATTTGCATTATCCTATAAGATAAGCTTCACTTCGGCAATAAAAATTAATGCATTCATTTTGTATTGCTCTCGATTTGCATTATCTTTGCAAGCAGATAAATAGTTATTGCTATGTCAAAAGAAGAATTAAGGTCATATAGGTTAAACTCGTCAGAGGAACCTACAGATGAAATGCTTGAAGCGATTATGTTGGGAGTTCAGAAGGCCGCTTGTTTGTCTACGCTCAAAGCGCAGGAAGAGCTGGACAGGAGGTTCTGTGCAGCTAAGGCTGAGATAATACGCCGTAGGGCACAAAGAACTACATTATGAGCATGAAACCGGTACTTTGTGTTGTAGCGGGTCCAAATGGATCAGGAAAGACTTCTACTACAGAACAGTTGCTGTCTAACGAGTGGACCGATAACTGCTTGTATATTAATCCAGACAATATAGCGCAAGAGAAGTTCGGTGATTGGAATTCTGCGGAAGCTGTATTGAAAGCAGCCAGATATTCCACAGAACTTCGCTATCAATGTCTTGATAAAAAGGAAGATTTTGTTTTTGAGACCGTTTTCTCTTCTGATGAAAAACTTGAATTCTTAAAGAAGGCTCATCAGGCAGGTTTCTTTATTAGGTTTTTCTTTGTATGCACAGAATCTCCCGTAATCAATGTGTCAAGAATAACAAAGCGTTTTCTTGAGGGTGGACACGAAGTTCCGATTTCAAAAATTATCTCAAGGTATTTCAAGTCGTTGGTAAATGCAAGTGAAGCAATAAGTTTTGTTGACAGAGCATATATTTATGACAATTCCATAGAAAACCATTTGCCGAGATTACTCTTTAGAACTGTTTCTGGCAAAGTTTACAAACAATATACTGACGATATCCCTAAGTGGGCAAGTCAATTACTTTTATGAAAATAAACAAATCCCCGGCTCTCTCTTGATGAGAATGTCGGGGATTTGTTTTGCCTTCTATTTTCCTGTTCATTTAGATGTATATCATCAGTATGAGAGTTACGGCATAACAATTGTTGTTAGCTTGGATCTACATCATAGTAAATCTGTAGGGATACATATCTCTTGTCCTGTTCCATCTGTTGCTTGACGGCATACAGACACTGGCGAACGCGTTTCATGTCGATGCCAATTTCGAGCTTTAGCATAATCTTGCGGATAAACAGCGTACGGACTTTCGATACCGATGGTTTGTCGGGACCGAGCACCCTCTCGCCGAGCCACTGGCGTAGTCTGCCACCCATCTCGATTGCTGCCGTATCAACGTGCCGCTCGTCTTTGTGCTTCATATATATATATATAAGGTGGAAAAACGGTGGATAGTGGAACAGACGGCGCTCGGCAAGCATTTGGGCATAGAAAGCCTGCCAGTCGTTGTCTACAATCTGTCGTATCACGGGTTGCTCCACATCCTTCGTTTGGAGAATGACCAATCCTCTGCCCCCTTTGCGTCCTGCCCTTCCTGCCACCTGCGACATCATGGTGAAGGCGTGTTCGTAGGCTCGGAAGTCAGGCTGATTGAGCATTGAGTCGGCATTGAGGATCCCCACCACCTTTACGTGATCGAAGTCAAGCCCCTTGCTAACCATCTGCGTACCGATAAGAATCTTTGTTCTTCCGGCAGAAAAATCGTTGATTATTCGTTCGTAGGCATTTCTGGAGCGAGTCGTGTCGAGATCCATGCGAGCCACAGGAACTCCGGGGAAGAGTTCCATGATTTTTTCCTCAATCTTCTCAGTGCCGTAGCCGTAAGGCCTGAGGTCTTCGCTCTCGCAGTTGGGACATTTCTTTGGTACGGAGTATGTAAATCCGCAGTAATGGCATGTGAGCTGATTCATGTTCTTGTGGAGCGTCAGACTGACATCGCAGTTCTCGCATTTCGGTACCCATCCGCAAACTCTACATTCTATCATCGGAGCGAAGCCGCGGCGGTTTTGGAAGAGGATAACCTGTTCTCCGTTTTCAAGAGCTTCTTTCATGGAATGGAGCAATAGGGGGGACACAGGACCGTACATCATCTTGCGGCGCTGCATGTCTTTCACGTCAACAATCTTAATCTCAGGCAGTTCGATGCCCTGGTATCGCTGGTTAAGCTCAACCAGTCCGAATTTCCCGTTCTTTGCATTGTTCCAGCTTTCGGCAGACGGCGTGGCAGAGCCAAGCAATGTCTTTGCCCCGAATTGTTGAGCCAGCATGATGGCAACGCTGCGTGCGTGGTAGCGTGGGGCAGGGTCTTGTTGCTTGAACGATGTTTCGTGTTCCTCGTCGACAATTACGAGCCCGAGGTTTGAGAATGGCAGCAGAACTGCCGATCTGGCTCCAAGAATCACGTCGTATGGAGTAGCCGACAGTTGTTTTTTCCATATTTCCACGCGTTCCGCATCAGAATATTTAGAGTGGTAAATGCCCAATCTGTCGCCAAACACCCGTTGAAGTCTCTGTCGGATTTGTACGGTGAGTGCAATCTCCGGCAGCAGGTACAATACTTGCTCATGGCGTTCCAATGCCTGGTTAATGAGATGGATGTATATTTCCGTCTTTCCGCTTGATGTTACACCGTGCAGCAAAACAACTTTCTTGTTAAGAAACTGAAAAAGAATCTGGTTATAAGCCTCCTGTTGTGCAGAAGACAGCATCTTTACGTTGTCGAGATGAGGCTCTCCACCGCAGTTTAGTCTTCCCACCTCCTTTTCATACGTCAGCAGGAATTTCTTTTCGATGAGCTGTTTGAAGACACCAAGAGAGCAATGCGCCTCATTCATCAGTTCTTCTTTCGTTATCTCCAGAGTCTGCTCGTCGGGATAGTCGCCGACAAGAGTGTCCCAGTGTGACATGGCGAGAAATGTGGCAAATGTCTTTTGTTGGGCGATAGCTCTTTTCAGAATATTGAAGGCAATATGCAGAGCCTGTTCATGGCGTAGGTTCTCGGGCAGCGTGACGTATGTCTCCGTCTTGGGCTTAAATCCGTCGACTGTCTTCAGTCCGGCTGGTAACGCAGCATTAAACACATCTCCAATAGGCGACATGTAGTAGTAGGCAATCCATTGCCATAGCTTTAGCTGCTTTTCGTTAACCACCGGTTGCTTGTCGATGACTTTCTCGATAGGCTTTACGTTAAAGTCTGGCTTTTTGTCGTGCGTCCTTACGATGAGTCCCACGGTAAGTTTTGATTTCCCGAAAGGCACAAGCACCCTTGCACCGCTTACAGCCGACTGTTCCATTCCAGGAGGAATAGAGTAGGTAAAGAGGCTGTTAAGCGGCAGTGGCAATATGATATCAATGTATTTTGTTTCTTTCTCGCTCATAATCGGATGCTAAGGTACAGAGTTTTTTTGGTTCTTCTGCAATTATTCCGTCTTTTATTTTCCACTTTGTGCTGTTGTCGCTTGTTTTTGTCCCTCCAGGCTATTTAATAAAAAATAATGTGTAATTTTGCACAGGTATAAAAAGTAAAATATATAAAGAAAACATTATGAAGAATTTTCTGAAGAAAGTTTTGCCGGTATTCTTAGCAATACTCGGCATTGGTGCATTTACAGCATGTGGAGACGACAATGACGATCCGGTTCCGTCGCCTGATGAATATACAAAGGGCACGTTCACGTTCTGCTATGGAGCACTCGAGAGTGAGCTTGACATCGCCACGTTTAAATTTAAGTTCACATATCTCGATGAAAAAGGGAAAGAGAAAACCGACGAGAGTATTGTCGACAAGGAAGGTTTCGTGTTTGATAATCCCAATCCTCTTCTCCGCGTCGATGGCATGAAGTTCTACAAACAGTCGGTAGCCCTCAGTTCTCTTCCTGCTTCTGTAAAGTGTGAGGTTTCCATTGTCATGAAAGGAGGCGAGCAGCTCACAAAGGATGAGTATGATCTCGCACAGACCTCGTTTGTATATTTCCTCCCGAGTGGAGCTCAATATGCCCAGACTTGGAGCTCTTCTTCAGTAGTTCGTTATGAAGGAGTAGAGAAAGACAAACTTTCGCTGGCTGTAGATTTGTTGCAGAAAGATGCGAGCAACACTTTCCTCATTCAAAGAACAGGTACCGTGAGCTTATATAAATAGGTTTACGAATGGTCTCTTCTAAAAACCGAATGTTGTAGAAAGCAAAGTCTTTAACTTGCCTGATGCATAAGATGGCATAATGTATATAATGATTATATTTTATGCCTTTATTGGATAATATATATGAAAATTAAGTATCTTATAATATCTCTCTTGGCCTTGGTGTGCACCGCCATAGCCGTGGCCTTTGCCTTGAAGATCCTACAGAAAAAAGCTGATAACGTATCTCCTGTAAAGCAACGGAGAACGGTAGTTGTGAAGAGAAATTCAAAACCGAAACCGAAAGCTCAAAAAAAAGCAACTGATTCTATTGCAGTTCTGCCGAAGACGATGCCGTTTATCCGAGGCATTCTGCGCGATACCGACGGTAATCCTGTAACCGGCGTACTCGTAAGCAACGGCATGGAATGTACGCTTACGGATTCTCTTGGAGAATATAAGCTGAAGAACAATCCGGCAGCACGCTTCGTGTTCTATTCCGTGCCGGCCTATTGCGAAGTACCGGTACACTCTGCAACTGACCGCACGGCGAATTTCTATCTGCCGATCTTAAAAAATAAGTTTAGATACAACTTCACATTGACTCGTCTTCCGGGCGGTACGGAAACGAACTACAGGATGATTGTCATCGGCGACCCACAGGTGACGAATGCGTTTAATCCTTACTATAATACTCCCGATGACAACGATATCGAAATTAGCGACGTTGAGCGGTTTGCCACGGAAACGATGGTTGATATACGCCGCACTATACGGGTGTTGCCACAGGGCACACCGGTCTATGGACTGAGCATGGGGGATGACGTGCAATATTATGGAGGGTATAATCCTATGCTCGAACGGCAAATAAGGGAAGCTCTCGGCTCATCGGAAATGCGCCTCTTTTCTGTAATCGGAAACCATGACCAAGACGGAAATCCTGAATATCTGCATAAATGGGAAGAGAACTGGGGACCGACGGATTACTCTTTCGACCGTGGCGAGGAACACTATGTATGCTTCAACAACGTGCAGTTTCTCAAGAAGGGAGGATATTATTCGCCTGGCGAACTGACTGACCGCCAGATGGAATGGCTCCGACAGGATCTGTCGCTCACACCAAAGACAAAGAAAGTTATTCTTTGTTATCATATCCCTCTGACCTTCGGTAACAGTCCATTCCATCTCGCCACACCTATTGGCAATGCTGGAGAAAAGGGACATTTTGCCTCGTCGCGATTATCCTCGCTGCTGTCCATGCTGCTGGAATTCCGCGGCTATGAGCTGTTTTGCGGACATACGCATTTCGCGATAAATCACGAAATTGAATACGAAGGGCGCCACGTGCTCGAACACTGCCATGCTGCGGCTTGCGGAAATATATGGCAGTCGAACGTCAACATCTGCGGCACTCCAAACGG
>DAIOXG010000158.1:0-6244 GCA_036758085.1 Prevotella sp.
TCCTTTTTTAATTTATAAGCGGAAACATATCCGCCACATTATTATACTTTATAAAGTTTTATTGTCTTCCTTTTCATATATGCCGATATCGGCAACAAAGTTTCCGTCGTCAATATAATCTATCCATCCGCAGACAATGCTTGTTGTCTTTTTGTCAGAGAACGCTGTCTGCAAGATTGAATGCATAAGTTTCTCGTTTTTATCCGGAAGGATATAAAATGAAGTCTCGCCATAATATTTGTTACGCATGGCTATTTCGCCTGTTACTATATTCGGCAGAGTATATACAAACACAGAAGGACTTGGAAAATAATTCTCCGCATCGACAATAGACTCCATATATTTTCTGTCGGAATCGACCGACGAAGAATGGTTGAACAATACCGTTGCCCTATCTTCACGCTCTTTAAAACGCTCCACATCTTCTGTTTGTAAAAGCAATTCGGAGGCTATGAATCCAAGACGACTAAGTCCATCCATCTTATAAAACTTGGCATATCCGCCAATCCTTGTCTTGTATATATTGGTAAGCAATGTTTTACCATTGCCTTCTTTTTCAATATCTTTGCCATCAACAGACACACTGTCTGGAGTTATCTTGACAGAATGTTTGCAACAGAATTTTGTTTTATAACCTGCCACATCATCTGTCATATCCTTACTTACCCATACTGCGGCGTTACATCCCCCGAAGCCTGACAGCATTTTTATGAAGTCGCGTTTATCTGTATGACAACCATTTGCCGAAACCATTATGTTGCCAGACACGCCGAGTTCTTCAAACCCACGCGTTCCTATGACATATCCGTCGTTGGCAGCAAGCATCGACAACACAAGTTCGAGTATTCCTGCTGCCCCCATTGTATGTCCGAAATATCCTTTCAAAGCATTCACTGGAATATCAGTATACCCCATACGCTGCAAAGCTACAGACTCCATCTGATCGTTGAACATGGTTGCCGTGCCATGGGCATTTACAAATGCAAGACGCTCTTTGCTCTTATCGGCAACTATATAATTTAAAGCTCTGTAAAGTCCCTCACCCTTTCTCGACGGCGCACTGACATGATAGGCATCATTACGAATAGCACCGCTTACGATATTCCAATCATCCTCATCATGCTTCTCTCTGCTCATCACAACCGTTGCTGCCGCCTCACCAAGGTTTAGTCCGAGACGCTCTATGTCGAACGGCCGGCACTCTTCCGGCGACAACGCCTTGAGTGACTGGAAACCGGAAATGATGAACTTTCCCTGGCGGTCGGCTCCACATACCACGGCATAATCAAATGAACCAGCCTCTATCAACCGCTTGCCGAGTATAACAGCAGCCAGCCCTGAGATACAGGCATTGCATACAACAATAGGCTCTGTAGGAATATTCAGTTTTTTAGCAATGCGCTTTGCACTGTCGGCAGGAGACACCAAATCCGTATTGCCCTTCGTTGTACTAATAATCAAGACAGTTTTTCCGTCGGAAACAGAAATGCCACTATCTATAATAGCTTTCTCCGCAGATACAACAATAGACGATTCAAATAACGTAAGTCCCGATACGGCAATGTCATTATTCTGCGCCTCACTGAAAAGTGATGCACAGAAACCCTCCGGTACTCCTCTGCTTCCCGTTGAACAAGCGGAGAGTGCAGAATGTCCTTCTTTTACAGCCTTATAGTTGTCTACCGAAGTGCTGCCAAGGGGCGATAATATATTATGTCCTATTATATATGCCATGTCTTAGTCAAGAAAATTACAGGAATTTATTCCACTTGTCCCCAACGTTTTTTCCATTCAAGATAAAATGGAGGATTGTCCCAAACAAGATTGTAATCGGTATCCATGAACACCTGTACGGAATGCCCTGTTGCAAGAATAGAGTCATCCTCAGGGTCATGTATCTCATAGTCGAAAACAATCTTTGCCGCCTCTGTAGGACGATATATGATATCAATTCTCGGGCGCATCTCATAACGTATCGGTTTCTTGTAATGGAACGTTAGTTCCACGAGCGGAGCAAAATATCCATGTTTGAAGAACCCCATATACTCAAGGTCATACTCCTTGCCGAAAGCCTCGCGTGCATCCTCAAAATAAAGTGGATACGAACCGTGCCATACCACATTCATAGAGTCTACCTCGCTGAAGCGTACATCAAAGAATTTTGAAGTTTTCAATTCTTTCATCTCTCCGTTCCCTCCTTTAATGCAATTTTTATCTCTGTCGTTACGAGCGACTTTCCGTCACACGTTACCTCAGCATTGGCGAGAGTCATTCCAAACACGTTTTCAAGAACATCGACACGTGTAGTAATCGTATCGCCAACTTGTGGAAGAGTCTTTACTTCAAGATTGCGTATTGCCCCAATAAAACCGAGCTGTATGCCTTTCTTCAAGATAAACTTGTTAACATAGCCAATACGTGCAGCACATGTTTGCGCAATATTCTCTATCAGTCCTGAAGCACTGAACAAGCCATCATCTACAAAAATGTTGTCTGCCTTGATTTCTGTTTCCGTCTCCGTTGTCCGTTCATCAAAGTGGATCAGTTTACCCACCATGACAAAAGGCTCCTGTTGTGGCAGAAGCTCATGAACGTCAATAGAACATAATAAATCGCGAGTTGGATTTCTAAAATCAAATTCCATAATATTCTTTTATTAGCTGGTCTATTAACAGATGTCAGCTCCAGAATTCAAAATAGTTATACCACTGCGTCGGGTATTTTTTTACCATACGCTCCAGTTCAGCCACATAACTTGTGGCAAGTTGACGAATCTGCTCTTTGCGTGGAGCAGACTTGTCGTAAACGAGCGGCGTAACATATGCCGTATAACCCTTTACCGATGTTTTCATCACATTAACAGCAATGACATCGAGTCCGCGCATTGTTGCCGTTTGAAACGGTCCCACAGGGAACTTTGCCTCTTTGCCAAGAAAACTCACACTTATCGTCTTAGGAGAACCAAACACACGGTCGGCAGGCATACTCACAATTTCATTGTTAGCCAAAGCATTGTTTATCTCAAAGAGATGGCTCATGTCATCGCTGACAGGAATCATGCGGATATGTCCACCCGCTAACAATTTACTGCGTTCTGCCATTACCGTAGCTTTTTCACCTCCGAATACGAGAGCGTTCATCTGCTTCTGTTTGGTGCGTAAACTGTAACCAGCCATTTCAAAGCAACCGATATGTGAACTGAGTTGCATAAAGCCAGGCTCTGCAGTTTCAAGCTTGTCGAAGATTTCTCCACCTACAACATCCACACGGAAGCGCTTGCCGGCATACATGGCGAACTTGTCTATTACAATCTCGCTGAAACGGCAGTGGTTTACGTATGTCTTCCAAAATGAACGCAGTGGCGAATAGCCGAAGCGTTGTCGGAAATAACGGTATATTATGCCATAGCTCGGATTGAGGACAAGACAAACGGGCACGATAAACACATAGGCAAACAGATAGAGCAAACGCACATCCATATGGCGCAAACTAGCTATCAGATGCGTGTGCATCCATTGATTGCCAAATGTTGTACCAGCCCATTCTTTATTCTCGCTCTCCATAAAAACCGAAACTAAATTCTCTTTATTCTGAATTTTCTTGGATTATGCCACCTTGCTCTCGATGTAGTCGCAGAACTGCTTCAAAGTTGTAACGCCCTGCATCTCTTCCGGTTTGATTTTAAAACCGAAATTCTTCTCTACGATTACCACGATATCAACGAAGTCGAGGCTGTCGATGCCGAGGTCTTCCTTGAGGCGAGCCTCCGGTGCAATCTTGTCCTCGTCAATCTCGAGGTCTTCAATTAAAAAATTTCTTACTTTCTCTTCTATTAATGCTCTTTCCATTGTTATTATTGTTATTGTTGTTATTGTTGTTATTTCTTGGGAAAACTGGGAAGAATGGGAGTTCTATGACTTATAGGACCAATAAGACATATAGGAGTAATAATTCCTCACTCCTAATTCCTAATTCCTAATTCCAATATCGTGTGTCCCTGTCCTATGCCGTCATGTATAGCTTTCACTTCAAGCCCGGCACGTTCCACCTGTCGAATCATATCATCAGAGTGATACATTTTACTATTGCCGTTTGCCATAACGGTGAAGTAAACGCTGGTCATAGTGAGACACAGCGAAGCTGGCTCATACTTCTGACGGTTCCAGAAGGTCTCCATTATATATAAGGTGGTACCCTTTGTCATAACCTTTGCTGCACGACTCAAGATACTAAATATCTCTTCTTCTGAAAAACAGTCAAGAAATTGACTCATCCATATAGCGTCCCAATTGCCATTTGGCAGTTGGTTATTCTCATCAAGGATATTTGTAGGGAAGCCACCAATGCGGTCAGCACCTGTTTTACCTTCGATATTCTTTTGCATCATTCCTATCTGCCCAGGCAAATCAACGATAGTTACATTCACGTCCTTGTCGTAGTCTACACAGCGCAAGGCAAACCGTCCTGTATTGCCGCCAACATCCATCAAGCGTTTCGGTTGCTTACCGAAAACAATCTTGAGAGCCTCGTCGAAGGAGTGGTCGCTATAGAAATGGTCGAAACCGAACCAGCTTTTCTGCACCTGCGGGTCGAGTTGCGAGAGTCCCTCGTAAATGGTAGACCAGTTGCCGAGTGTCTTCAGTCCGGCAGGTTTTCCCTGTTCCAAAGCCTCGTCAAGATAAAACAGTCCACGATAGTTCACGTCGTGATTGAAATCCATGTTAGCCCTCGTAGCCTCGTCGGTAAGAAGAAACCAACCAGTCTTCGACAGACTATATTTATCCGTCTCGGTATCTATCAGCACCGTTCCGGCACTGAGCGAAGCCTCGAGCAAAATCTTCAAGGCATAACGTGAAAGTTTTGTTTCTTGCTGCAGCTCCTCAATCGTCATGTCGTTGTCGCGCAACAAGTCGAGGATGCCATATTTCACCATAAGCCGCGACACCTGGAAGATTACCGGTGCCCAAGCGATATATTCAGCCTGTCGCTGTGCCTCGCGAGCAGAGAGGTGCTCCTGGGTGTAGCGGTCATGTTCGGATTTGAATAGGTTCATATTATAGTTCTTATTTCAACTTAGCAACCTTTTCACCAAGATTCAAGAAAGTCTTGCCAAAGCACTCTCTCGGCACTAAATCATATCCTTCTTCTGCTTCATCTATAGTTATCTTTGTCAAAGATTCATTTGTTTCGGCATCGAATATTTCAAGCGTTCCCCACATTTTACCTTCATGTTTTGGCACAAAAGTCATTGGCTGGAAATATCTGTCAATATTTGTAACCTTCAGTACGAATTTATACTTTGCGCCATTATTGTCTGTAGAAAGTTTCAGATGCTTTGCCTTGTTATTGAAACCTGTTACAAAACTTTTCTCGCAATCTGAAATAACGAAATCATAATCTGCTGCGAGCTGAGCCTTTATATCTTTTGTTTTGTCATACTTAGCTTCCGTCCAATCATAAACGACGTATGCTTTTGCATCAGAAGCCATTATAGCCTTGAGATTCTCACGTCCAGAAATTTGTTTCATGGGGTTACTTGCCAAAGCAAACACAGCTAAAAGCATTAAACTTAAAAATAAAGTTATTCTTTTCATAAAATAAATTATTTAAGGGTTAAACATTAATTTTTTTCAACACCAGTGCCGAGTTCGTTCCACCAAATCCGAAGGAATTGCTTAGCACGGTATTTATTTCTGTATCAACAGTCTTCGTTGCAAGGTTAAGTTTCTCTGAGTGTTCATCAGGGTTCTCGAAATTGATGTTCGGCGCAACGAAGTTGTTCTGCATCATTATTATACTATAAACAGCCTCTGATGCTCCAGCCATCCAACACTCATGACCTGTCATTCCTTTTGTTGAAGAAATAAGGGCATGCTTACCGTGGAACATGCGGTTAAGGGCTATCGCCTCGTACATGTCTCCCTGGTGGGTACTTGTGGCATGAGCATTGATATAATCAACGTCGTCTTCCTTTAGACCTGCCATATTGAGGGCACGCGTCATGGCGATTACGCTACCGTCGTCTGACGGCTGACTTATACCGCCACCGTTGCTCGAGAAGCCGTAACCAACAACTTCGGCGAGTATCGTGGCACCGCGAGCCACTGCATGGTCGTAGTCTTCGAGCACGAGAGATGCAGCTCCGCCACCCGGCACGAGTCCGTCGCGATCGCGGTCGAACGGGCGACTCGCCTTTGTTGGCTCATCCATGCGCACAGAGAATGCTCCGAGAGCATCGAACGAA
>DAIOXG010000159.1:0-6194 GCA_036758085.1 Prevotella sp.
ACCGTCCCAACCCCACGACTCATAGTCGTTGCCATTCCAGCGTTTAAGATAGTTGTCGGCAATAATATCGGGCATTCCGTTATGAATCTTTTCAAGGATTTTGAGAGTTGCACCACTTACAACATTATTGTTTTCACTTCCTATTTCACGACCATCCTGCCAACGTATTATCTGTATGCTCATATAGCTGCCATAGCCTCCGGCATGTGACTCATCTCGGTGTATAACCACACTCTCTTCCTCACCATCTCCATCAATGTCTATTGATATCGTTTGGTTGCCTGTGCCATCATTGGAAAAATAGTCGTTCATGCGCAGAGTAGTACGCACACGTCCTACGTCCTTTGTGCGGTCCTCAATGCGCTTGAGGTTTCCTTCACGGAATGAGTATATTATCCAGCGTATGCCTTCACGCTGCAACAGCTGCATATTCCCGTCGGTTGTAGTTTGTGTTGTAGGCATACTGTTAAACTCCAAATTCTCAGTTTTCTTGAATGCAGACTCCTCCTTGTCGTAGTATACAATAAATGGACGGTATAACTCCCGTTCGTCCGACTCATAGACAATGGCTTCCATGTCGCCATTATTGTCGAGGTCGTGTTTCTTGTCAATCATAATTTCATTGTATTCTGATGTGATGTCTGTGGCAATCCATTCTTCGCCCATCTTGGCATACAAAACATTGTCTTCCACCTTATAATCGCTGACACTTCCTTGGTCATTGGATGCTGTAGTCTCATTGTTGTCCGTCGAGTCTGACCCATCGGGATATATTGTAAACTGTATTATATCCTTGTCGTTCACCGTAGGGAAATAATAATAGGCATTCACTCCATCTTTTTTGCCAGGCTTGAATGTTGTTACAAGAGTCTCTATATCTACGTCAGATAGTTTTGATGGATCCAACAGCACACCATCAGAAACCTCATCCTTGTGTAGCTTGTCAGTTATGGCAAGTTGGTATATTGCAAAATCCTCGTTCGGAGCATTGCTTGTGTCAATCCATCTTAAGGATTCTTCCAGTTCATAATATATGTTGACGTCGGTAGCAGCCGTTGACGACAACAACACCCCATTGTCGAGCACACCCATCTGCATGTCATTGCCAGCGAACATCTCGTAAGTGCGGAAGAACATATCCTTGTATTTGCCTTCCTCTACAAATCTATAGTTTTCCCATCCGTATGACATCTTTTTGATAGTTGCCGTAGTTATCGGCTCTGGCTTCACCTCTGTGCATGCTGATTTCTTAACCCAAGCCTCGCGCACATTGTACTGACTGATATGTACTTTATACCACTCGGAAGTCTCCTCAATAACAGGATACACCAAACCATCCGAAACCACATTGTTCTGTATGTGATAACCTTCTTGCAGGTCGGCTTCAGTCCACACATATATCGGGTCGCAGTCACCATCGCATCCACTTTCCTTCAGTTCATCACTATTAGTGTTGGGCTGTCTATACAGATATGCGTCATTACCATTAACAACGACAAACTTTTTCCATGTGGGTTTCTGCAAGCCAAGAATGTTGTCGCTTTGCTTGTTTCCGCTGAAAGCGAAGAAGCTGATGATGCCGATAAGGACAACGGTAATGATGCCACCGAGGACGTAGCCCCATTTCTTACCATTTGATGATTCTGTTGTTTCATCTGTGTTGGGGGCTTTCTCTTTGGAAGTATTAATTTCGGTAGAAACATTGTTTTCTTCCTTGCTCTTTTCTGTCATCAAAGGAGTTTGTTCTTCCGTTTTATCTGTCGCAATTGTCTTTTGTGGAGGCTCTATGCCGCGGATTTTATAATAGAGCCAACGGCTTCCTCTCCACATATCTACAAACATGGTAATTAAAGAACTAATGAATAATACGGCAGAAACACCAATGTTAAGAAAGATTCCTATCTGTGGCTTGTGTTGCATTTTTACTAAAGCAAACATATTGCCATCTATTTTATTGTTATTAGCATCAATACCGGCGATGCAAAACATAGCCAAAGAAAAACTAATAATAATAGTTATGATTGAGATATGTCTGCGTAATGCTTGTAAAACGGCATTGAGTAGAAGCCAACATACAATGAGTGCCGCACCATTTGAGCTGATGAATTCATTAAACGAAACATTATCAGTGCTAACTGCATCTTTAAAAAGGGTAGTCAAGTAGTCATATAGAGTTACAGTTGTTGAAGAACTTCTTACTTGACCCATAAGCTCCATTGTAACGGTGGTTTCCATCATAGGAATAAATATCAAGGCTGCAAGGATTGCCGAGAGCCATGTTTCTATAGGGATATTTCTTTTGTTCATGTTTTTGGATTTGTTTTACTTATTTTGCTGTATAGTCAACTGCCATGCTCCACAATTTGAAATATTATAGTTTTTCTTCTTGCCGTTTATTCCATATTTGAAAAATTCCGCTCCATTTATGCGTCCAAGATACCCATTGCCAGCAATTCCGCTGAATGGAGTACCGCTCATCAGGCATGCAGATCCTTCAAGTAATCTGAAATCCTGTTCTGAAATCAATTTTGCTTGCTTTTCAGACGCTCCAACAGCACCGCATATCTTAGCGAATCTAACAGAAGGTTTACCATCTACCTTGTTGCCGGCAGCAACATCTATAATACCTTTCTCAGCATCAGTCTCTGGCAACTCTCCGCCACCTTGCACAGCTGAATTAATCAGCACACTCTTGGAGTCGGCTTCGTCAAACAGGAATTGTGAATACGAGCCATTGCTCAGCTGATTGTTCCATATAATATTGCCAGAAAGGACATGCAACGTATAGTATTGTGTGTATATGCCACCACCTTCCTTTAGTGCCTTGTTGTTGACTATTGTACATGCAATAACTCCGAAATTATCGCTATTTGAGCAATATATGCCACCACCCTTAAGAGCAGTGTTGTTGAACACTTCACAACCATATATAGTTGTAAGTCCATTGGCACATATACCTCCGCCCTCGTTTTCAAGATTCGTGTTGTTGTACGAACGGCACATCGCTATCCTACCGTTTGAGATGGATATACCGCCACCTTTGTTCTCATAAGCTTCACAATTCAATATGGTTTCGTTTGATACACTAATTCCAATTCCTTTATTACAGCATGCCTCGCAATTGGTCACTGGATGTTGATTGGAATATATACCTCCTCCACAATAAGCCACTTTACAATCGCTTATACTACAACTTTTTCTTAACATATTATCAACGCCTATGCCGAAACCATTGCAATTAAGAGCCTTGCAATTAGTAATATTTCCCTCGGCATAATTGTAGTATATGCCGCCGACTCCGCTAGTTCCCATTTCTGCAAAAGGAATGCTTCCGGTGCCACCATTGATGACAGTCATTCCGTCTATATTTACATTTTTGCTATGACGAACCGAAATACAGCAATAATGGTTCATGCCGTCTATTATGGCAAAGTTTTCGTAGTCTTGCTTATCACCACCATTAGATGGAAAACCACCGAGGATAGTAATGTTGTTGGCATTGTTCTCTATTACCACTTTCTCGTGGTAGACTCCCGCACCGATGTATATGGTTCCACTTCCTGCAAGTTTACAGTTGTCTACGGCTTTCTGTATACTGCCACATGCGTTTTCCCATGATGTTCCGTTTCCGGTGCCACCAACCTTTACATAGCGTTTAATATCAATAGCCAACGCATTGGTTGACAGACATAAGAACAAAAAAAATGCTATTGCAAAAGCTGTGTTTGTATTTTTATAATATGTCATTCCGTTAAAAAATATCAATTAGGTAAGGCTTGTCTTTATATAAATCTCAAATGTTTCTTTTAAAACATTTGCTCCCGAAAATGGCTTATTCGCCATTTTGGGGAGTAAATATCTTTTTATTATTTAATCTTGTTCAATGTAGGAAATGTTGTCTTTTTTAAGGCAGGAATTTTTACTGCGTTATTTTTCATAGTTGTTACAGCAGCCTTGGCTTTCTTGTATTCGCTTGTTTCTGCAATCTCTGGGTGAAGAGCAGCGATAAGATTAAAAAGTTCTATGATTTCTTTTTGAACTTGGTTGTTAAGGTCGGCTTGTTGCTCAACAAATTCTGCTATGCTTGATAATGCATTGTCGTAGGCAGCGAATTTCTCATCAACAGCATTTGCTATATATGAGAAGTTTTTATCTGTCATTTCTGCCACTTTCATAAGCCTATCGTCTTGATCAAGATCGTAAACATCATTCCTTAGGATGGCTGCATTCAAATCACATGTTACTTGTGCCAAGCTGTCGATAGTGTTGACCATATTTCCTGATATGGCAACATCTCCATCGTTGAATGTAATCTCCTTGATGTCGTTGTGGCCGAGTGTTACGGTTGTACCGTTGCTGAGTGTGATCACCATGTTGTATTCCTTCTGTGCAAATGAGCTGATAGAGGTCATGAGCATAACAAACATAGTAAATAAGAAATTCTTTTTCATAATCTTGATTTTTTATAGTTATTAGTGTTTAATTTTAAATGAGCCTTTTTGTGTCTTGATGATAAGCACACCGTTAGGCAGTTCACTGAAGTTGATGTCTACGGTTCCGTCTGTGTTGGCTTTCAAGCTCTTCACCACTTTGGCGTCTAATGTGACGATGTCTACTCTTGAACCTGCTTGGAGTCCTGAGAGTTTAGAGCCGAAAACACTTGGCAACTCTACTTGTCCGATGCCAGTATCGTCATCAGAAGAGTAGAACTTAAATGTCTTCACATTGGCAGCTTCCACCGATACCGACAGGCCTTTGTCGTTCTTGCAAACCAACAGGTTGTATTGATACTTGATGGAAGGGTTGTCGGAGATGAAGAACTCGTAGGACTCCCCTGCATTTGTTGTGACTACCATTTTGGGGTCACTGTAGGCATGTGCGACAACAGGCGATACTAATAGCCCACATGCCAAAAGCATTCTAATTAATCTTTTTTTCATACTTTAGTTATTGTTGATAAGGTAATATTACATACTCTCCAAGTTGTCAATCTCTACACCTATTGGCAGGTTGACAAACTCGATATGGTCGTACATCAACGACTCTCCTGATGGTTTCGAAAGGCGTGTGTTGCAGCTTACAGATACAGCTGTGGCGTTAGGGTCAAAATCCTTAATCATGAAACTGCCCTTGATGGCTTGGTTGGGCATAAAAACAACCTCGCGTCCCCATCCGTAATCAGCAAATGATTTTCCGTCAATCATAGCCTTTACATCTGAGTACAACTCTTGTGAAGAACATTTATAGGTGTTGCCTAAATCGTCGTGAGCGGCAGCCGACGGCATCCAGAAAGAAATCTGTACTTTCTTGTCAAAGCCTGTATTGTTTAGCACGTACTGGATATATAGTCCACCATCCACACGCTCACACTTGGTGAAGCGGAAAGTCATGCGCCAGTCGCACATCTTGATGTAAGAATTAGGGTAGGTTTTCCAATAGCGATAGTAGCACTCTTCCTTGCGATCTTTTTCCTCGTCGTCCTTTTCGCATGAGGTAAGTGAAGAAACAGCGAAAATTGCCACGAAAAGAAGCACGATGCTGCCTGCCAATTTACTTAAAAACTTTTTCATACTTGTTTTTTTGTCTTTGGTTTCTGGCGGCTCCTGCCAGCATTCTATGAATTAACAGTGATTATTCGTGTTAGCTATTTGATATATAACAAAAAAGCGTGGAGCCAGTCCTCTGCTCGTTCCACGGTCTATAGGCCTTCGCATTGCCCCATCTGTCGAAACGAGCAACGCTGAAAGCCCCACGCCGATGTATGTATACAATACGCCTTACCGCACCATCCGCCAAACGGCTGATGATGACATTTTAGTGCGTAGATATATTACACCCCTTGGGGCGTTTCCGTTGCTTTGTTCTTGACAGATGGTTTGAAGTTGCGAAGTTCATAGACCGTCAAAACCAAAGCGTCAGTAACGCCTTTTATGTATATATGTCTGCCCTCCTTAAGCCCTATAGGGCTTTCAGCACGGTTGAATATTCTTCCCGTTATGCCAATATATAATGTTAGCATGGAGTTAGACTGCTGCAAATTTAGTGGATTATTTTGAATTGGCAAAAAATATTCTGAATTTTTTTTGTTCTCTTAAATTAGCAGACAAAGTATTCCATCCGAATGTCATTGTTGATAAAGTTCTGTTGTGTGTCATGAAATAATCGTATCATGCCTTGATATGACCGTATCATGC
>DAIOXG010000160.1:0-6180 GCA_036758085.1 Prevotella sp.
TTACGAAGCTGCGAAAGAATCAAGAGGTCGCTTTATCGGTGCTGATGAAGATTGCTGAGGTGCTGGACTGCGACGCAGGTGATATTGTGAGCTTTATTAAGTAAACCGATGTTGCTACAGAAACAAAAAGTAGACTAACCGTTTCCAACATAGCAAAAAGGCCGTAATGGTTTTTGGCTGTTTGCCATACCATTACGGTCTTTTCATTTTCCGTGATGTCATTTGTTCTTGTAGTTGTCCAATTCAATGAGCATATGATAAAGGTGTTCCTGCTCCGATTTTGTCTTTGCAGAGAAAAACTCATAAGATTTAAGAGGAATATTCTCAGGCGAGTCCATATCACCAAGTTTCTCAAACAATTTGGAAAGCGGAACATTTAACGCTGATGCAATTTTCTCGACGCTTTCAAGCGTGGGATTTTTCTCGCCACGCTCTACCTGACCAATATATGTAGGATGGCATCCAGACAACTCTGCCAACTTTTCCTGGCTAAGTTTCTGCTGCGTCCTATAATTGCGGATACGCTGTCCGATAAATTTAGATAACTCACTCATATTAAATCCTCCAACATATAGTCTATAAGTATTTTTATCTCACGACAACAGACTATTGATATTTATTCTTGCGTCTGATATACTATAAATGTTATAATTATAAATTTTGTGCTTATAATCTGTTGATGGACAGACAAAAGCCCACAACGCACTATCTGGTTAGCGTTGCGGGCATACTGGCAGGCGGCTATTGAATTAGCGACAAACAAAAAAGCAGGCATTAATATGCCTGCAGATGTACATTCGCTTTCGTAAAGCGTTTCACTTCACGAAAGAAAGAATGTAGCCCTTGAATTTTGAGGACCACTTTGGTTAATTGACCACATTTTTGACGGCTATAAGGGCAATGTCAGCTTGTTCATATTACTGTGCTTTAGTTCAAAGGAAGAATGTACATAACGATTAAGGGTAATGTTCACGTTGGCATGTCCAAGAATTTCGCTTAGGCTTTTTATCTCAAATCCAAGCTCGACACACCTCGTTGCAAATGTATGTCTGAGTGCATGAAAATTTACATTCTGGATACCGCTCTCTGCAACATAAGACTTGAAGTGGTTCTGCATTGTGCGAGGCTCAATATAGTGGTTTACTTCGCCGGACAGGATGAACGCTTGTGGGTCAGCCATAAATCCATTGGCTATTTCTACAAGAAATGAAGGAAGAGGTATATTCCGCACAGAACATTTGCTCTTTGGCTCGGTTATAATGATCTTTGTCTTAGTCAAAGCAGCTCCATCAATAGCCTGTATCCGCTGCATTGCCTTTTTGACTTTAAGCGTTGATTGTGAGAGGCATATATCTTCCCACTTCAAGGCACAGAGCTCACCAATGCGAATGCCTGTGTAAAGAGAAAGAAGCACGCCGAACTTACTGCGATCCATGTTCTGCATCAATATGCTTACAAGCTGCTTTTGTTCATCAAAAGTAAGAACCCGCATTTCTTTCTCATGCTTCTTAACAGTTAATCTGCTGATTTTGCATGATATATCTATTCCCATGTATTGAGCATATTCCAGCGTATTCTTAATAATAACGAGCATATCTATGACAGTCTTTGCCGCCAAACCGCCCGTATTGTCCAGGCGTCCTCCGGTGAGCTGCTGGCCTATAAAATCTTCAATCCTCTGTGCTGTGAGTTCGCCCATTGGATAATTTCCTAAATTTGGCTTAATATGCGTTCGGATCAGGTGCGAATATCTGGCATAGGTTGATTCTTTTGTATTATGTTTGGATGAAGAAAGCCACTTATCGAGCAGATTACCATATAGAATGTTTGATGTCGTTTCCTCTAAAAGTGGTTGGCGGCACAAAACTTGCCGGTTAACCAGCTCCTGTTTCACGGCTTTGTAGCTTTTTCCATAAACATAGCCATATTGAACTTTGTTGTTCGCATCACGAGTGCGTATGTACCGCCCCTCCCAACGCCCGTCTTTCCTTTTGTAAATGTTTTCGCCCTTTCTTGGCATAATGAATTCCTCCGTTTCATTTCACTTTGTGTTGACGGAAGATTTGACGGCTATAAAACCGCATTTGCGAATCAATACGCAATTCAATGTAAAATTCGCTACATCAAAATCTATATTTACACTGCGCTTTTGACTTTTTCTGCAAATCTATTGACAAATCCGACAACATCATGTATAATTGTACATAGTTCGAGCCGAAATAAGTCTTTCGTGAAGTGAAACGCTTTACGAAAGCCGTGGTAAATATTTAAGGAAGGGATTGTAGATGGAAGATACATCGAAATGGTTGCTGACAGACGAAGAAAAAAACAAGTTTATTACAGCCTTAACTCCCAATCTCGCAATTTTGCGAACACGAGCAGAAATCTCTCAAGAGGAACTTGCAAACCTCATTGGTGTATCCAGACAAACATATAGTGCAATTGAGCGTAAGATACGTATTATGTCATGGAATACTTACCTTTCGCTGGTTTTGTTTTATGACCATAATCAAAAGACTCATCAGCTTATGAGACAGCTTTCGCTGTTTCCTACAGAGCTTGTTGTCAGATTTAATGAAGGGACGGACTTTTCCAGCTTTGAGATGAGCAGTCTTCTTGGTAACAAGACTCAGGATATTGTCGAGCATTTGGATGAGCAAGCACTACAAAATATCCGCCAAACAATTATGCTTGAATACGCTCGCTGTACAAAACTACCGAGCGACGCTGTAATAAAATCATTTGACGGCAGTAGCTACATGTCTACCACAGCAACAGAGCGAGATATTAAGGCATTAAATGCCATTAAAGCAATCATCGCAGATCGGAATAAAGATGACTGATAACATCAAAAAGGCAGTTCAGCTATTTCGCAGGGAGTTTGGAATAAGCTGCAATGTAACCCTTGAAAATCTTGGCTCTGTAATCAAAAAACAGGGGTATACCATTGTCGAATTCAATGGTATTGCTGATGATGAAAATGTTGCTACGCTTATAGAAGCACTTGGACTTCATACTTTTTGTCAGAGTTCAAAAGGCTTTACATACGCTGATTCAAAATACCGACTTGTATTTATTCACGAAGCATTGTCGGAAGCAGAAAAGCTGATGGTCTTGGCTCATGAAGAAGGACATATCTACTGCAATCATTTGACTTCCACGCCAGTTCTTGGCCGTGATGTCATAGAGGAGCACGAAGCAAGCGAGTTCGCTCATTACCTCCTGCATTATAGCATATGGCAGAAAGTCAAACGCATGGCAGCAGAACGCAAAAAAGCGTGTATTGCTGTTGTTGCGGCGATTGTTCTGCTCATACTCGGCAGTATTGTCTTCTACAAGATACACTGTGAAACCACTTACTATGGAGAGTACTACATCACATCGACAGGAAATAAATATCACGATAAGGATTGCGGTTACGTTAAAGGCAAGGGCAATATTGAACGCCTGACAATTGAGCAATACGAAAGCGGCGAATATGAACCGTGCGGAGTATGTCTTCCAAACGAAGAATGAAGGATTAGGTGAACTGCGATGAGGAATGAACTGATAACGCTGAATAAGGCGCTACCGATACATGACGGAACTATAGGTTCAACTGGCGGCAATTCTCTGATAAACTACTTCGTTTCGATTGCTATTCTTGCGGAAATGGCGGTCAGCAGAGCAGATGATTTCCCATGGTTGATAGAGGAAAAGCTTAACAAAAGAAGAAACAGCTATGAGTTGGACAAGCATTTGCAAAATATGTTGCTTTTCCTGAATGGAAAGAAAGAGATTTCAGCGAAGTGTATAGAGTGCGGTAATAGCAATTACTACAAGACTGAAGTCGTTCTTGGCGGCAGCATCTATATACACTTTTGCCGCAACTTCGATAAAACTTCAAACTATAACCAGCAGTACATTGAGATGAACAGGGATGCATCAAGGTTGGGATTTTGCTGTTTTGAATATACGCTTTCAAAAGATAAGACCACGGTAACAGATATTGGTCTTCTGATTCCGCGGCCGAATGAGTCGGACATAAAAATTAAGCTGCCAATTAACTTAACGGCGATTCGTAACAATTTCAAAAATGCGGGTAAATCGATTGAAACGCAACTTGATACATTGACCTGGCACGATGCACAAACCGATACCCCTACTACAGATAGCACGGTACGATGACAAAGAACCGTAAAAAGACCATATTAAACAGAAAGGAGTAACGAAAATGGGAGCTGCACCGAACAGATGCCCAATGTGCGGGGAGGTTATTCAATGGAAGCTTGTTGACACCTCAAATAAAGGATTCAGCGTAGGAAAAGCTGCTGTTGGAGCTGTCCTGTTGGGCCGGTTGGTCTCATAGGCGGAGCGTTGGGAAAGAAAAAACAAACTTATTACTGCGGCAAATGCGGATTTCACCACGAATACTGATCCGAAGGAAAATAGTCACTAAAAATTTAGGGAGGAAGCTATTATGAAAAAAATTGTTTGTGAACTGTGCGAAAGCACCGATTTCGTGAAAGACGGCGGAATGTTTGTTTGCCAAGGGTGCGGCACAAAGTATACTGCCGAAGAGGCAAAAGGCATGATGCGTGAAGTTGAGGGCGCTGCACCTGTATCCGGTGGCACTCCTGTTTCTTCTGCCGCTATGGGTAATCCTAATCAGCAACAACTTGACAATATTTTGGTTCTCGCTTCTACAGCGTACGAAGCCCAAAACTATGCAGAGGCCGAGAATTACTGCAATAAAGCGATTGAGCTTGATGCCATGTGCTACAAAGCTTGGAATCTGAAAGGTAAAGCTGTCGGGTGGCAGTCGAAGATTGATAATCTCCGGATTGAAGAAGCTGCCCATTCTTTCTGCAAAGCTATTGACTTTGCACCGGAAGAAGAAAAGGATGACTTGAAAAATCAGGCTGTTGAAGAGCTAAAACGTCTTGGTTTAGCTTTGATTGATTTGCGTAAAAACAGATTTTCGGGTAGCCCTGATACGCAAGAAACAAATGGATTTACTTCCGATAAAAAGACCATAGTTGGTGCTTTGCTCATTCTTCTTGCTCATGGCAATGCTGTTGAAATGCCAGAAGGCTACCTCGATCAAGTTGCAACTATGATGAATGAAGCAGGTGTAGCTGCCCTTAATATGGCGAGAAAAGCGTGGGCGGGCGTCGACCATCCAAGTCAGAAGGATCTAACTACATATTTGGATTGGAACGGTAATATTTGCACAGTTTTTCGACAGTCTATTGCCACAAGTGATGAAGATGATGAGGCTGATATTCAGAGATATAAAAATTTGATAATCGCTTTGAAAGACCCCATTGGAAAATATTCGCAAACACGGCAGTGGAACTCTTGGCTTGAGCGTTATGATTGGGTAAACGAATACTCTTTGAATGATAGTGCAGTTAAAGCAAGAAACAAGGAAGTTGCAGATTGCGAAACAGCAATTAAAAAGATTAACAATGCTATAAGCGCAAAAAAGGAAGCTGAACGCAAGAAAGCTGAAAAAGAGAAGCAAGCTCGTATTAAAGCGTACTGGGAAGCTCATGCCGATGAGAAAGCAAAACTTGATGCAGAGAAGAAAGAGCTTACCGATAGGAAGAGTAAGCTGAGTGCTGAAGTCGCTGACCTTACCAAACAGATCAATGCTGCACAGCCTACCGGTAATGTTCCCTCCGAGGATGAGAGTAATAAGGTTAAAGCTCAGATCAAGGAGCTGGAAAATCAGAGAGCCGGACTGGGCATTTTTGCCGGCAAGGAAAAGAAACGTATCGGCGAAGAAATTGCCTCTCTCCAGGGCAGAGTGGATTCCCTGAAAAGTAAGATTGAAGAAGAAAAGAAGGCTCGTACTGCTGAGGCAGATAAGAAGGCGGCGCCTCTCAAGGCTAAGAAGGATGAGTTGCAGAAGCAGGTTTCTGCTGCAACCAAGAGATTGTCTGCAATCGAAGCAGAATTGACAAAAGATCCTGAAGAATAATTGCCACATTGTCAGGGTGCACACGAGTCTCTAACTGAGCTAAACAACGAAGCCCATTAGAATTCCTGACACACAGGAGTTCTAATGGGCTTTCCTTTAAGAGCATAGAAATAAGTCTTGGCGAGCACCTTGATACTGAAAGGCTCTAAATGCCGAAGGGAGATATGTTATGGCTGCTGGAACACCTAGTGAAGTTATGAATAATGATAATAGTA
>DAIOXG010000161.1:0-6169 GCA_036758085.1 Prevotella sp.
TTCATCTTTAGCCCAATGCATTGCTTCATGCCCTGACACAAATCTTTCTCCTTTTATTACTGATATTTTTATGTATACTTGTTGTATTTCTCCTATTTTTCCATTTTTCAATTTTTCAATTTTTCAATCTTATAAGCTCATACAGTTGTCTGTGTTTCTTTGTCATAACCTCGAGCACCACGCCACAGAAGAACGTTAGCAGGGCGGCGATACCGATAAAGCCGCTGACAATGAGTGTAGGGAAGCGCGGCACGAGTCCCGTCTGCATATATTCCATAAAGACTGGAACAAAGAGCAGCACGGACACCAGTAGCAGCAGCAAACTTATGATGCTGAAGAACTTCAGCGGCTGATAGTCGCGGAACATTCTGAATACTGTTCCTACCACCTTTATGCCGTCGACGTATGTATTGAGTTTCGACTCGCTGCCTTCTTTGCGGTCGCGGTAGTCTATCTTTACTTCCTTAATAAGAAAATTCTTGTCGAGCGCATGAATTGTCATCTCCGTTTCAATCTCGAAGTTGCGCGAGAGGATAGGGAAATTCTTTGCGAAATCACGGCTCAGGGCACGGTAGCCAGTCATGATGTCGTGGATATTGCTCTTGAAAATTTTGTTTATGAGAAAGCGTACGAGGCGGTTTCCTTCGTTATGAAAGGGGCGTTTGTTTTCCGTGAAATACGTAGACGACAGTCGGTCGCCAATCACCATATCCACTCCCTGTTCCACCAGCCGGCACATTTCCCTGGCATTGTCAGCCGGATAAGTATCGTCGCCGTCCACCAGCAAATAGCAGTCGGCATCGATATCCCGGAGCATGCTTCTAACCACGTTGCCCTTGCCCTGACGCAGTTCCCTTCTCACCACGGCACCGGCATCCTCGGCAATAGCGGCAGTATTGTCGGTAGAGTTGTTATCATAAACATATATTGTAGCCTCGGGCAGAGCCTTTTTAAAGTCGCCTACGACCTTTTCTATTGTCAGTGCCTCGTTGTAACACGGAATAAGAACGGCAGTTTTCATATAGCTCTCTGTTTTCTGATTGTTAGACAAATGTATAGCGTTACACACCATACGGTGAGCAGGAAATCTCTCCATGTGAAGAATATATGCTGTAAGGAATGGTTCTTCATCACGGCAAACCATACTATTGGCATAATGGCAATGATGAGTATCCATCCGTATTGCCTTGTCTGCATGCGATGGCGGTAGATGTATGCTGTTATGATGGCGAGAACGATAAGGATAAAGATGATTATTCCATATATGCTCACCATGGTGCAAACCTTGTTGAATACCATACCGATGAAATCAGACATAGCCATCTCATTGCCTCCGAATACAATCGTGTTGCCAACTCTCAGCTTGGCGTTCGTCATAGCCGAATCAAAGATATTGTAGCCGGTAAGCAGACTTCCTATTGCCCATTTCGAAATCCACAGCAATGAATATCCTGCTCCCCATGACACGCTGGTGGAGAGAATTGTATGGAAGTCAGACAGGAATCCCTTTCCATTCCTCTTTGTCCTTTTCTTGATAGCCATCACTACAACCATCGGCATACCGAGGGTGAGCAAAGGAGTGGTAAGAAAATCCATATACGATGTTATGCCGCCGATGATAAAGAACAGCGACAGACATCTAAGTTTGTCGCCAGCATATTCCGGTTTTAGCATCAGCGTTGCCATTCCTAACAGGGCGATGTAGTAGCAGGTGCTGAACTGCAAGGCAAGCGGCACGATAAAGATGTTGGTTGCTATAAGACTTGCTACTAACGTAATGGCAAATAAACCGCCAAAAGTCCTGTATGACGCATATATAACAAACAATACAAGCATCGACAAGAGGATATAGTTTATGAGGATAATAGTGTGATAGGTGAATAGCGTCAGCAGCGGGCGCAGGAAAATCTGATAGCCATGCCAGTAGCGGGCATAGTTGGAATATAGGCCGGAAGAGGTTCTGCCTGTATGAGCGATATGTTTGGTGGCTTCTACTACATAATAGTAAGGGTGCAGAGTGTCAGAAGCATTCTCGTATTGTTCCGCCATCATGGCAGCCATGACAGGATGCTGTGAGTCTGCCGAGGCATTAATGCGCAGCATCTGGCAGTCGGTCATGTTGTCTATTTGGAAGAGATAGAATCCGAGAGGCTTATACCACAGTCCGTCGTCTTCAATCTGCATGGCTGATTTCTCCACATTCTCCCTTACGAGCGATGTGGGGATGCAGAACACTGCCGTTATCATAGCCGTGAAGGCTGCCAATAGTATTATATATATTAATGTAAGTCTTTTTATTGTTTTCATTTGCCGTTCTTTCCTTTATTGCTCTTTATGTTTTGTCATTCCTCGCTTCAGACTTCTTGACTTCAGCTTTCAACTTCCGGTATGCTGTTTCTTGTTTTAAGGCTTGTTGCTTTCAGCTTTGGGTATGTTGCTTTCTTTTCCGTGCATGTAGCGTAAGGTGAAATAGAAAAAAAGTCCGATGAACATGAAGGTAAGATACATCTCATGCGACTGCCATGGTCCCTGGAACATATAATACCTTTGGGCAGGCATCTGCATATACACTTCATTATCGTATGTAGCAAAGGCTTCTTTTATTCCTGCCACATTGATGCGGAACCAGAAGAAGGAGAGGAAAAGCTGTATTGCGACAAGTGAAACCGTCTGCGCCTTGCTCATGTTCCATTTCTCTATCGTCGTGGCAAGCATTGGCAGCAAGAAGATATAGAAGTATATTGTTTTTCTCGTTTCGATATCAGCAAGAAAGACTACGGCAAGTATCAGAATGGCATAGGCTCCCGTGCCGCGAGCCATCACCTCCCGGCAGACACTCTTCCATTTTATCATCAGAAAGATAAATCCCAAGCCAAGATACAGAAATGGGGTTTCAAGGAAAATAAGTATGTCGGTGGCAGGAAACTGGCATATCTGTGCAAATTCGTTTACGAGCGAGAACTTTCCTTTGTAGCAATAAGCCGTGGGCAATGTGTATATAATGGCGAAGACTGCGATGGCAATTAATGATGTAAGTAGCCGGCGTCGCTCCTTAAACGGCTTTAGCATGGCGGAGAAGTCCACTTGCAGAGGCTTTGTGGCAAACCAATAGAAGATGACGTATGCCAACATTGCCGTTGCCGATATAAGTATGCTTTCGGGATAGCGCACGATGAATATTGATTTGTAGTCGCCAACGCCCCTGATGTATAGTCTGAAAAAGATGTATGCCACGAAGGCAACTGGCAGCCATATTGTCATTATGCAGCGCATGACGGCATTTAATATTCTGTTTAGTTTATTCCCCTCCCCGGTGTATTCCTTGTTGTCGAAGTCCTTCAGCGGTTTGTCTGGCAAGCATATCATGAGAAATGCCATGAGCGAAAGGATTGGAAATACCACTACGCTTATCAGTCCGGTAACGACAATCGCCGCCTTGTTTTTCGAAATACTGTAATATACTAATGCCACGCAAAGTGTAAAGGCGGGCATGTCGGTCATTATCGGACAGTAGCCCATGAACTTCAGCACGTGGAAATTGAAGAATAAAAAGGAAAACATGATTATTTCCGTTTTCTTTTTCCATCCTTCTTTTATGGATATCCTGAAGAAAAAGAAAACGGCAACTGCAAGCAGGACTGTATTCATTATGTTGCTTGTGAGTATCACGACATGCGGAGAGAACGGCAGCGAAAGTGATTTTATGATATAATGCAGAATGAAGAAGTTTAGCATTCGGTGGGAATGATAGTCGCTGATGCAGCCCGAGGCATATTCGTCCCATCCGTTTATTATCATTGGCTTGTATGTAAAACATCCGTCCCATCCGTATCCGTCGCAATGGGCACAGTATTCGCCGTAATAGTTGAGTGCAACCATTACGGCGATAATTGCCACGAGTATAATTCTATGAAAGTTCTTCACCGCTTTATTCTCTTTGTGTCCAACGTCTTTATGTTGTTAGTTGATGACGGCAATCTTGCATACCGTACCGCTTTCTCCGCTTTCCGTAGCGGTGTTTACCATATACACGCCACTTGCCACGCGCTTTCCTTTCATGTCTCTGCCGTCCCATTTAAACGATCCGCCGTTGCTCCTGCCTTGTGCCACGAGCACTCCATTGGTGGTAGTAATCTTCACGTCGGCATTGTATGATAGTCCGACTACGGTGATAAGTCCCGTATAGTCTGGTTTCACAGGATTAGGGTAAGCCCAGACGTTGTCCTTGTCCATGCTGTCGAAAGTCTGGCTGGCATTGCTCTCCACGGAACACAGTCCCTTGTCCGTACCTATATATACTCTTCCGGTAGTCTGGTTTATGGTGATATATTGTATTTTGTCGGAAAGCAGATAAGAGTCTTCTGCCTTGAAGTGAGCCTCCTGCACCATATTGTCGCTGCTTATCACGTACACTCCGTTGTCGTTTGTTCCTACCCATTTGCGGTTGGCGTTATCCACGGCAATAGCCGTGATGTTGGCTCCCGAGAGCAGATAGTCGGCATAGTTGGTACCGTCGTTTCGCGGCACCTTCACTTGATAGAATCCGAGCGACGGGTTAGCCTGGTATTCAGGAGTAAGCGTGAGCAGTCCGTTACTTGTCGCCACCCATATATTGCCGTCTTTATCCTCAACCACCTGCCTGAGGAATTCCATTGTTCCGATAGTCGAACCGTCTTCGTTAGTGAAGTTGGTGTATGAATAAAGGTTGTTGAGATCGGCAGAATAGCAGAAAACGCCGTTTCCGGAATATCTTCCGCTAGCAATCCATATCCTTCCGCTCTTGTCCATTATAATCTTTGAATTAATAGTCTGCGACGGTTCAAACTGCTTTTCGGGTGCCGTCCATTTATTGTCGGCAGTATATACGATAAGCCGTTTATTCTCGGCAGAAGAGTTGGAAATCCACAGGTTGGCATTGCTGTCGTAGAACATCGATGTTATTATCTGGTAACTGTCATTGAGGTTTTCGATAGGAGTTATCAGACTGTTCTTCCTGTCGTAGTGGTTAATCGCCTTACCGTCTTTGAATTCGAATATACCGTATTGGTTTCCTGCCATGACATGACTGTCGTCGCGCGGATCGACGGCAAGACAGAGGATATCGTTGAATTTAGCGTTATACTTTTCTTCTATTCCTTCACCGTCGTATAATTGCCATGTTTCGTTGCTTGGGTCGTATACTTGTATAGAACCAGGCTTAAACATATCCCATTCTCCTCCGTTGCAGGCATACAGCTTGTTGTTCTGTACGGTCAAGAAGCCGAACATGTTGTAGCGTGGTGCGTCGGGCGAGATGTCTTGCTTTATCACGGTCTTCGTGCCGTCGGCAGCCAAGGTATATGCCTGTAGCTTTTGGTCCTCCTGATTAGTCCAGTAGCATTTGTTCGTCTTGTCGTAGGTATAATATCTTGTGTATCCGTCTTCATTAGTTGTGCTTATGTCGTTGGCATGGCTGAAGTCAACGGTCTCGTATGTTCTCTTCCAACTGGCAGGGTTCACGAGGTTGTCGTTGACTGTTCCCTTGTAGATGCCTCCGTCCGTTTTAATATAGATGTCATTACCCTTTGTCGTACAGTTTGTTACATTCCTCCCCACGTTGAAAGTTTCGCGGATATAAGCCCCGTTCATATCCACCTGAACCAGTCCGAAGGCAGTGCAAAGGTAAGCTATGTTTCCGTCAACGACAACGTTGTTGACAGTTTTGGCCACAGTCATCGTCTTGTCTTTATATCCGGCAACATTCTCCACCTTGCCATCGTTGTCGAGCAAGTCGATATTCTCGTTGTCGTATATAATGATAAGTTTTTTGGCATTACTGTTCCATGCTATTTTAGATATGGTACAGTCGCTGAGCGGGAACACCTTATTATATGTAGCCACGTTTCCGTCGTTGTTGTTGTATGAGAACAGAGCGTTGGAACTGAGCACGTAAACGATTTTCCCTGCCGGTTCAATGTCTGTGATGTCTCCGTAAGCCATAAAAGCATTCCAGTTGTCGAATGTTTCGGCATTGGCATTGGCGGCGAAGCCCACAGCTAAAGATATTATAGTTCTGACGATTTTGTGCATATAAATAATGTATATGGTTGTATATATAATATAACTGACAGTTTTTAGATTTATTGTCAGCTGCCAGTTATATTATTAAAGTTTCTTACCCCTATATCTT
>DAIOXG010000162.1:0-6146 GCA_036758085.1 Prevotella sp.
GCGGGAGCAGGCAAGGCAGGAGTATCTTGACCGCCGTGGGATACCGCAGAGCTATCGCTGGACTACTCCGCCTTGGGAACTGTGACAGGAGCGTGTCACGCTCCTGCTGCTGGCAGACAAGGCAAAGCATTGGCTGACACAGCTCCATCGTATCTCCCGTCCCCATCGAAAAATCCGCAGACTTTGAGATGGATGGCAGAGAGGATTTCCCTAATCTTCTCTGCCTGTGGGCGGCAGTGTTGAAGCAAATTCGATTGCTGAAAGGCTGACGGTCACGCCGTGGATTTTGCAAAGTGGGTACTACTTGCAAACCACGGCAGAGGCTTCCGCAGAAGCCGCATTCCTCGTTCCCCCTCGGAGAGCGCAATGCGCTTTTGATGCGTAGTGTCAAAAGTGCTTTTGCGTTACTTTTGACAAAAGTAACAAAACCCGCCGCTGCGGCGGCGAAAGGTATTCCTATCATACGGCCATAATTAAGGAGGTAAAGCCAATAAAACGAACAATCAGCGCAATGTCCGGTGATGGAGTCGTTGCTCATAACCGTCGTACCTACTTCGCAGAAAATGTAGACCCGACGCGCACCCATCTGAATGTTGAGTACTGCTACACACCCATTGAAGAGGCATACCATCAACTGTTTGATGCAGCTCTGGCAGAATTCAATGCCAAGCAGAAACGCAAAGACCGCTGCATCGAAAACTACTACGAAAAAATCCGTGATGGAAAGCAGGAAAAGCCTTTTTATGAAGTGATTTTTCAAGTGGGCAACAAAGATGATATGGGGACTGTCGGAGAGAATGCGGAACTGGCAAAGACCATTTTGGACAAGTTCTATCGCAGTTTTCTTGAACGCAATCCTCAGCTTCATGTATATTCTGCCCACCTGCACATGGACGAAGCCACACCCCATCTGCACATTGACTTTATTCCCTTTACTACCGGGAGCAAACGTGGACTATCCACCCGTGTATCTCTGAAACAGGCGCTTGCTGACCAAGGCATTACCGGCGAGGGGCGATCTTTGACGGAGCGCGATCTGTGGGTACAGAAAGAGAAAGAAGCTCTTGCTGAAATCATGTTGGAGCACGGAATTGAGTGGGAGCAGAAGGGCGAACACAAGGAGCATCTGAGCGTTCTGGAATTTAAGCGTGAGAAACGCAAAGAAGAACTTGCCGAATTGGAGCAGAGCATCGAGCGTGTTCAGCAGCAACAGGTTTCCATTCAAGCTGTAGAGCAGATCGAAGCCAAGCCCCTGCCGCTGACTTCCAAGGTTGCCGTTGATCGTGAAGATTACCAAAATCTTGTCACAGCGGCACAGAAGTATATGGTGCAGGAAAAGCAGGAGGGAAAGCTGAAAAAGCTGCTGAAAGAAGCGAAGAAAACTATTTCCGATTTGAAAGCAAAAATTCAATCGCTGACCGCAGAGCTGTCTGCGGTCAAAGCGGAGTTGGCACAATACAAATCCGTCCGTGGTAAGCTCCGCATAGCAGATCTGGAACAGGAAAATAGCTGCCTCCGCTCCAAAATCCGCAGCTATGAAAGCGCCATTGAGCGCAACAATCTATGGCATATTTTCAATCCGCACCGCAATAAAACCCGCAATCGGGACGATGCCTGCTAAATCCCGTGTAGAGCCGCATAAATTGCATTTTGTCCAACGGGAGCGTTTCAAACGATACCCAGATCGTTTGGACGCTCCCCATCTGGAAATTGCCCATTTTTTACAGGTGTAGAGTTGGCAAAAACTTATGAAAAATGGAGGTATTTTATGAAAACAGGTCTTACCAAGAAGCAGAAAACAACCAGTATCTTTTTCACCGACGCAGACGATATGATTGAAGTCTGCACCCATAACACACCGCTTAAAAACAGGCTTGCTGCCTTTGCCGAAGAATACCCGTCAGAATGTCGTCTGATCGACGATGACGAAAACGGCTGCCAGACCTATGAAATCCGTAAAGGACGCTTTGGCTTCAAGCTGACACCACCCTATTCTCAAGAACGGAAGCGAGCTGCAAGTAGGTTGGCAAAGAAAAATATTGAGAATTTGAGGAGGGGTACAAAATGAAGCTTTTATCCTGTGTGTTCAACATGGACACCGCCTGTGTGGAGCTGAAATTCGACGATGGTAGCACGATTGCCATTGATACCATCGCCGCAGAAAATGAGGTTGCCGACAATATGTATCAGCGGTCAGAGCTGGACTATCTGATCTATAATGCCCCGGTTGCATACGCCGAACTGATACTCAACGGAGATCCAGAAACCTACTTGAAAACCGTAACAGAGTGCAAACCTTTGGATGGCTGACCAACACGCCGCCCTTGGGATAAAATTTGCTGGCAAATTTTTATCATTAATGTTGAATTTATTCGCAATGCAGAGTATAATATAGCCATTAAACAGCCACGGAGGTAGCTATGTATATTTCAGTTAATGATGCAGCTACGAAATTTAATATATCTAAGCGACGAGTTCAGCTTTTATGCGAACAAGGTCGTATTAGCGGTGCAAATATGGTTAGCGGTGTATGGTTGATACCGGAAACTGCCCTCAAACCTGTTGATAAGCGAAAAAAGAGAATTGATGATAATCAGCTAAGTTTCTTTGATGCGACGCAAAAGGTACTTAATGTTGATGATGTATGCAGAGTATTATCTATATCAAAGGCAACAGCAAAAAACTGGATTCGTTTGGGTAAAATTGTTCCTGACATTGGTGATCAGTTATTTAGTTCTCGATACATTGAAGAGTTTGTTGCGGAGCTCAAATCAGACGAGAACACAAAACTTAAAAGCCGCAGAAACAAAAAAAGTGCCACGGGTAAAGTCCTTTATAAAGATTACGTTCGTACTGCGGCTAACCAGAAGCTGGTCGCTGATTTGTTGGAACTCGGCATAATTGAGAATGAAAGCGATCTATTGATAGTTCTTGCAAACTTTGCTGTTCAGCTTTACTACCAAAGTCGTAATATTCCATTCGCGGACAATAATGTTTTGCAGGACTTTCTATCCCGAGAACATATAAGCGGGTTTCATATCCTAATCAAAGACTTAATCGGAAGCGATACTGTTAATCCAACTTTAATCAATAAATTACTGCCTGCATTGTCGAAAAAAATTCTTTTCGCAAAAGGCGAAGATTCTTTAGGCTTTATCTACATTTCTTTGCAAGATATTAGCAAGCGAAAAAGTTTAGGGGCATACTATACTCCCGAAAAAGTAGTTAACGAACTGATTGACAGGCTATATGAAAATGATGCTGACTTGAACGCAAAAGCAATTTGTGATCCTTGTTGTGGTACAGGGAATTTCTTGTTAAGTCTTGGTGTAAAGGGAGTAGATTTTGCCAATCTTTATGGACAAGATATTGATCCCATAAGTGTCTTTTTGTCCAGAATTAACATTGCACTCATGGCTCCAGAAATGTCTGCGGCGGATATTCGCTCAAGAATCATCGTAGGCAATACATATTTCGAAACTTTTACGAAAAAGTTCGATGTAATTGTCGGCAATCCGCCTTGGGGGAGTGACTTCTCAGATGAAGATACTCTCCGATGCCGTAAGCTTTTCAAAACTGCGGTTGGCAGGAGCATTGAATCCTATGATTTGTTTGTTGAAAAAGCATTGTCTATGCTTGCCCATAGAGGCGTGTTGGCATTTGTTCTCCCTGAAGCAATTTTGAGTGTTGCCGCACATGATACCGTTAGAAGATTGATGATCAATGCTTGTTCGTTCAGATTCATTTCTTATTTGGGCAATATTTTTTCTGGTGTTCAATGTCCTTCTATTATTCTTGGTATTGCACCAGATGATGAAAAGACTGTCATTGGCTGTAAGGTTTCAACTGTGAGTGATACCTTTATTATCTCGGAATCCAGAACTTTTGCCGATGGCATTCTTTCATTCAATGTGTCGGATGAAGAAAACCAATGTTTGAATGCGATAAGCAACATTGAAAACGCTACTTATTTGAAGGGAAATGCTAAGTTTGCGCTTGGCATCGTTACCGGCAATAACAAGGAGTACATATCTACCGAAAAGCGTGTTGATAATGAGGTTATTTTGAAGGGTAGCGATATTCAAAGATATGGAATCACAGCATCCGGAAACTACATTCGTTTCGTACCAGAGTTCTTTCAGCAAGTAGCTCCTGTAGAAATGTATCGAGCAAAAGAAAAGTTGCTATATCGCTTTATTAGCGAAGTTCCGGTGTTTACTTATGACGATCAGCAAACACTCTCTTTGAACAGTTGCAACATTGTTATTCCTAATATTGATGGTCTTGAGATGAAATACATTCTTGCGATATTTAACTCAAGTGTTGCAGCCTATTTCGTCTCCAAGAAGTTTAATTCCGTTAAATTACTCCGTTCACATATCGAGCAAATGCCTATACCTGTTGTTCCAATGGATGTACAGACTTCCATCGTTAAAAAAGTAGACCGCATAATGAATTCTTACGAAAACATCAGCGGTCTGTATGAAGATTTGGATAATGATATTATGGCATTGTATGGATTAACTGGTGAGCAAATCAATACAATCCAAACAGCTTTGAGTGGAAAAAACCTATTTCTTAAAGAGCACTAAGCAAATCATACAGTTCTTCGTATGTAAGCCACTGAACAAAGTGGCGTTGCATATGATAATCAATGCTACTGCGATTAAGATGAAACTGGCCTTCACCTTCGTTGCCTTTGTGCTGTTTGTCCGAGTACCCAAAACAGGACAGAATCTCATTGGAGTGCATTTTGAAAATGGCAATTTGATCGGCAAAAAACAGACCGTAGTAGAGGACATCGAACTCTAAACGTTTCACCTGCTGAATGTTACAATCGAAATCGTAATTGTACATATCAGTGCTATTTAGTGCGCGATTTCCAAGATTTGCTTTTTTGCATTGATCAATGGCATTTGAACGGTTGATAACTGCTTCATTTGCTTTCATCACAGTCGAAAACTTAATTTCAATTCTCTGGTGACCAACCTCGTCATAACGGTCATGGAACTGGTTGTGAGACTTGGTAAAGTTGTATAGTGCTTCGATCATAAGCTCCGCAACAGTACCAAATCTGCGAGTTCTGAGTGCAAAGATGCCATCACGGAATTCTTTAATTTCATTTGTCATTTTCTGTACCCTCCGGGTTTTCGAGAAGAAGTTTATATGCTTCAACGCCAAGTGCATCAGCAATACGCTGTATATTTTCAAGAGAGATGCTGCGGCGGAAGCATTCTATTGCACTGATATAGGTTCGGTGCATGCCACATTTTTCAGCGAAAGCTTCCTGAGACAGACCTATTTGTCGGCGGTAGCATTTTACGTTTGTGCCAAAAACCTTAATTATGTCCATACTTGTAACCCTCCAATTTATATGGTACAATTGTGCAGACAATAAGTCTACAGACAATGAGTAACGAAAGAGGTGCAGACATGTTTAGGATTTCCTATGATACGTGGAAAAGCATCTGTGGTATGTATTTTTCATTAAACGCAGGATCACAAAAAGCTTATCTGCAATGGTTCCCATTTACCAAACTCTCCTCTGCTGACAAGGAAAGCATTTCGGGAGAGGACTTTTATAACAACTATATTAAAACAGCTTCATTTATATTTTTCTCTCCTGCTATGCACCAATCAGAAAACTATCTACAAAAAGGTGATGGTAGTTTCCGAGATTCATCACTCATAGCTCCTGTTCTGTTTTTGTTTTTGCAGTCGATAGGATTAGAAATACACAATCACTATTCATCTATCAGACCATCAGATATATCTGTTTATTATGCTGGTAACTATGAGCATTTACGACCAAAATACAAACAGGACTACGATAATTTCTTCAAAGAACTAAATGCCTCTATCGATGAGTACCAATATTTCATCAAAACGGACATTACTAATTTTTTCGCAAATATAAGCGTTGATAAACTGACCGCACAAATAGATAGAGTTTGCAACTCCGATACAGTTACGTTTTCTCAAACGCAGCTACACTTATTCAAAGAATTGCTTACATACTGTGGCAACGGTAGGTTTCCGCTTATTGAAAATAGTGTTGCTTCATCATTCCTTGCAACAGTGGTTTATCTTGATGCTGTAGACAAGACGCTCCACGAATATATTTCAAATAATATTTCGGCATTTTC
>DAIOXG010000163.1:0-6143 GCA_036758085.1 Prevotella sp.
TCTGAATACGGACACACGCACAAAGATGGCGATTGCTTTCTGTGAAAAGATAAGACAGGCGGGAGTCAAGCCGGGAGTTTATGCAAATCCGTCTTTTTTGGAATACTATTACGACAAGAGCAGAATTGTCGGCAGGTATGACCTCTGGCTTGCTCACTGGACTAACAGCCCCGACTGCCCGTCAAAGTACAACTATGGTCAGACTATGTGGCAGTGGGGACTTGACAGGATAGACGGATACGACGTTGACGGCGATATCTGCTTTACCGATTACGGCAAGAAAAAGCCTGTCGAGAAAACCATAGATCAGCTTGCTGACGAGGTTCTTGCCGGCAAGTGGGATAACGGTGCAGAGCGTGAAAGGCTGCTCACCGCCGCCGGATATGACTACAATGCGGTTCAGAAAAGAGTCAATGAAAAGTTATACAAGAAAACCGTTTATGAGATTGCCGTTGAGGTTATAGCGGGGCTGTGGGGGAACGGAGCCGAACGAAAGGAAAAGTTGACTGAAGCCGGGTATGATTATTCGGAGGTGCAGAAACGTGTAAATCAGCTTATTAAATAAGAAATGTGCCGTGGGCATTTGGACTATTCCGAATGCCCACGACTTTTCATTTAGCAAAACATTTTTCTTAGCGGGTTATTTGTCATTTTAGGTACATTAGTGATAAATACTTGAAAAAAAGATAAAAGTGAAGTATAATAGTAAATGAGGTGGTTATGATGAACAAAACACGAAGTCTGTTTGAACTCTTAAAGAAGAGAGAAATATTGGACATACTTATTGGAGATATCTCATTTGGAGAACTGGAACTAAAGAATAAATCTGGAAAAATATTACTATATCATTGCCATACTTATCAGGACCATCTTTATGCCAAATATCTCAAAAATTCGGACTAGGTATTTCATATAGTTGGGAAGGTGGATCAAAAAGTCGTTGGCAATATATGCAAGACTTAATTGGCCATTGTATTAATAACAATAATATATCTAATCTTCTCTTTTTTGTGTTTTCAAAAGGGCAATTCTCAGAGAAATTATCCGGTCTTACCGAAATTGAAGTCGAAAAAACATATAAAATAATTACAAGTAGTATCTTAGAGCACATAAATGGTGAACTTTCTTTTGGAGGTAATGAACTTGTCTGTGTCCAAGGGAAGTATTTGATAAATAAAAAGGGTGATTCTATTACGGTCAACACTCCGGCAATAAAAGTTATTGATAGACATTATATTATAGACTTATCCGAAAGAGCTATGAACGACATTACAGAAAGGAATTTTGATAGCGCAATTACAAAGTCTCGAACTCTTCTTGAAGAGGTATTTTGTTTTGTAATTGAAAAGAAAGGTGAAAAGCCTTCTGATAGTGGAGATATAAATAAACTCTATAAACAAGTTAAAGATTTATATAATATGCATCCTAAGGATGATATGGATATCCGATTTAAGATGTTGTTATCCGGACTTGAGAAGATATTGACTGCCATTAAAGAAATGCGAAATAAAGATAGTGATGCGCATGGTGTCGGAGCAAAAAGAATTCAAATTGCCGATTATCATGCAAGACTATTTGTCAACTCGTCAATGACAATGTCTGATTTTATTTTGTCTGTATCGGAAAATGCATTAAGCAAGAAGTAAATGCAAACTACAAATGGCTATTTTGAATAGCGATAAATCCCGTTGAGATTATCTCATCGGGATTTTTTTGATTTTTTGTCCAATCTTTGTTCTTCCCAAGGCTATAAGGCAGAGGGAAATAAAATCCCTCGGAAAGAGGTGAACTGAATGGAACACAATCTGAGAATAAGTGTTTCAAGAAAGCCGATGAGAAACGATGTTGCAGCTCTGCATACCATATCGTTAAGAGAACGCATACTTCGTTTCCTGTTCGGCAGAAAACAGCAGATTACCATTATCGTACCGGGTGATTCTGTGAAAGAACTGGCAATCTGCAACATTAAGGAAGGAGGAACAGCATGATGGGGAAAATGAGTGAACTGGCAGCAGAGTTATCCGAACTCAAGCATTGCGGCGAGGTGCTTATCAGCTTATCTGAGTCAATAATGGCTCTGACTTCAGGCAAAGATACACCTCAGCCGATGGATAAGCCGTCAGCAAAAAAGAAATCCGATAGTGCTACAGCATCGGTCACTCTCGAAAACGTCAGAGCCGTCTGTGCCGAGAAATCCCGCGCCGGCTTCACAGCAGAGGTAAAGTCAATCATCACAAAGCACGGTGCGGACAAGCTTTCCGCAATCAAGCCGGAGGAGTATGCAGCAGTCCTCGCAGAGGTGGAGGTGCTTGGCAATGCCGACTAACCACGCAATTCTCTCGGCATCGTCCAGCCACCGATGGATTGAATGTCCGCCGTCTGCTAAACTCTGTGCAGAACTACCGGATACATCAAGCGAGTATGCGCAGGAGGGCACGGACGCTCACACTCTCTGCGAACACAGGCTGAAAGCCTTGCTCGGCAGAGAAACCACCGACCCAACAGAAAATCTCACCTACTACAATGAGGAGATGGAGCACTGCGCTGTCGAGTACGCTACATACACTTATGAGCAGGTCGAGAAAGCAAAAGTAGCCTGCAATGACCCCATCGTCCTTATCGAACAGAAATTGGATTTTTCCCGGTGGGTTCCGGAAGGATTCGGCACAGGTGACTGCGTTATCGTTGCAGATGGGACACTGTCCATAATAGATTTCAAGTACGGCAAGGGTGTGGAAGTCCTCGCAGAGAATAATTCGCAGATGAAGCTTTATGCTCTCGGCGCTCTTGAACTGTTTGACGGAATATATGACATCTCCGCAGTGAGCATGGCAATATTCCAGCCAAGGCGTGACAACATCAGCGAGTATGCCATTTCCAAGGAAGAACTGCTCCGTTGGGCAAATGAGGTTCTCGCTCCGACAGCGCAGCTTGCCGCAAATGGCAAGGGAGATTTCAAAGCAGGTGAACATTGTCGCTTCTGCAAGGTCAGAGCGACCTGCCGGAAACTCGCAGAATACAACCTTGCTCTCGCTCGTTACGATTTTGAACCGCCTGCAACCCTTGATGATATCGAAATCGCCGCTATCCTCGCAAAAGCGGACGAGTTTGTATCCTGGGTGACTGATGTCAAAGATTTTGCTTTGCGGCAGGCGCTCAGCGGCGTTTCATACGATGGCTTCAAGGTAGTCGAGGGACGCTCTAATCGCAAGTACACAGATGAGAACGCAGTTGTTGAAGCCGTCAAATCCGCAGGATTTGACCCATATGAACACAGCGTTCTTGGTATCACTGCAATGACCAGTCTGCTCGGTAAGAAAAAGTTCAACGAATTGCTCGGTGGTTTTGTAGAAAAGCCGCAGGGCAAGCCAACCTTAGTCCCTATGTCGGACAAGCGTCCGGCAATCCATACAGCAAACGAAGATTTCAAGGAGGACAAATAATATGTCAAAGTTTATCAATCCCACAAAGGTAATCACAGGACCCGATACAAGATGGAGCTACGCAAACATCTGGGAAGCAAAGTCCATCAACGGCGGCGCACCGAAGTTCAGCGTATCACTTATCATTCCGAAGTCGGATACCAAGACGGTAGAGAAGATCAAGGTGGCTATCGAAGCGGCTTACAAGGAGGGCGAGTCCAAGCTCAAGGGCAACGGTCGCTCCGTTCCTTCGCTTTCCGCAATCAAGAATCCGCTACGTGACGGCGATACAGAGCGCCCCGATGATGAAGCGTATGCCAACAGCTATTTCATCAACGCTAATTCTGCGACCGCTCCCGGTATCGTTGACGCTAATTGCAGCCCCATTCTGGAGCGCAGCGAGGTTTACAGCGGCGTGTACGGCAGAGCGTCCATCTCATTCTACGCATTCAACTCCAATGGCAACAAGGGTATCGCCTGCGGTCTGAATAATCTTCAGAAGATACGCGATGGCGAGCCGCTTGGCGGCAGAACCCGTGCCGAGGACGATTTTGCCACAGATGATGACGATGATTTTCTGTCTTGAGGAGATACACGATGATGACAACTGAAAGCATTTTGCTTGCTATCTGCTTTGGATATGTGCTTGGAGATACACTTTCTAAGCTGGTCTTAGTTGTTTCTGATGTTGTCAGGAGCATTAAGCGCCGCAAGCAAACTAAAACTGGCAAGTAATACAAACAGGGCGGCAGGAGCTATCTTGCCGCCTATTTTGAGGTAAACTATGGATAAAATTAAAACACTGTCAATTGACCTTGAAACATTCAGTGATGTTGACCTTGCAAAATGCGGTGTTTACAGATATGTTGAGTCACCCGCATTTGAGATACTGCTGTTCGGAGTTTCTGTAAACGGCGGCGATGTTGTGGTGTACGACCTTGTGCAGGGTGAGAAAATACCTGCAGAAATTCTCGCTGCGCTGACAGACAACAGCATTATTAAATGGGCGTTCAACGCGACCTTTGAAAGAGTGTGCCTGTCAAAATATCTCGGTTTTCGAGAGTACCTCGACCCGACTTCGTGGAGATGTTCGATGGTGTGGTCTGCATATATGGGACTTCCGTTGTCGCTTGCCGACGCAGGTGCTGTTCTTGGCTTATCGGAACAGAAGCTGAAAGAGGGCAAAGACCTCATCAAGTATTTCTGCGTCCCCTGCGCAGCTACCAAGACAAATGGCGGCAGAACAAGAAATCTTCCCAAACACGCTCCGGAGAAATGGGCGCAATTCAAGGCGTACAACAAGCGCGATGTCGAGGTTGAAATGTCTACTCAGGACAAATTGCGGAAGTTCCCCGTGCCTGATTTCGTGTGGGAGGAATACTGCCTTGACCAGCAGATTAACGACCGTGGGATTGCTCTGGATATGGCTGTTGTTGAGAATGCAATACGGTTTGATGAACGGTCAAAAGCGCTGCTCTCGTCAAAAATGCAGGAACTCACCTCGCTCGAAAATCCGAACTCGGTTCAGCAGATGAAGCAGTGGCTTTCGGAGAACGGACTTGAAACAGACACTCTCGGTAAGAAAGCTGTTTCCGAATTGCTGAAAACCGCACCGCCGCAGCTTGCAGAGGTTCTGGAACTCCGTCAGCAGCTTGCCAAATCATCGGTGAAAAAGTACCAGGCTATGAGGAACGCTGTCTGCTCCGATGGACGGGCGCACGGAATGTTTCAGTTTTACGGCGCAAACCGTTCCGGCAGATGGGCGGGTCGTCTGATACAGTTACAGAACCTTCCACAGAACTATATCCCCGACCTTGAACAGGCACGGGAGCTTGTGAAAAGCGGAAACTATGAAGCCATAGAACTGCTGTACGATGATATTCCGGACACGCTTTCGCAGCTTATCCGCACGGCATTTGTTCCGAAATTGGGAATGAAATTCGTAGTGTCTGACTTTTCTGCAATTGAAGCGAGGGCGTTGTCGTGGCTGGCTGAGGAGAAATGGCGGCTTGATACATTTAAGTCGGGTAAAGACATATACTGCGCGTCCGCTTCGCAGATGTTCCGTGTTCCTGTTGAGAAACACGGCGTCAACGGACATCTGCGGCAGAAAGGTAAAATTGCGGAGTTGGCGCTCGGTTACGGAGGTTCAGTCGGCGCACTGAAAGCTATGGGCGCATTGGAAATGGGTTTGACGGAGGACGAACTTCAGCCGCTTGTGGATATGTGGCGCAGTTCCAATCCGAATATAGTTCGGTTCTGGTGGGAAGTCGACCGCTGCGTGAAGGATACAATACGACAAAGGCTTCGCACAGACACACACGGAATCGAATTCGAATACCAATGTGGAATGCTGTTTATCACACTGCCGAGCGGCAGGCGGCTCTCATATGTCAAACCCCGTATCGGTGAGAATAAGTTCGGCGGCGAATCCGTCACTTACGAGGGCGTTGGCGCAACGAAGAAGTGGGAGCGCATTGAAAGCTACGGGCCTAAGTTCGTGGAGAACATCGTTCAGGCGGTCAGCCGGGATATTCTCTGCTATGCTATGCGAACGCTGCAGAATTATCGTATCTGCGGTCATGTCCATGATGAACTGATTATCGAATGCCGCCGGGATGCCAGTGTCGATGTCATCTGCGAGCAGATGGGACGTACACCTCCGTGGGTCGAAGGATTGTTGCTTCGGGCAGACGGATACGAATGTGAATTTTATCAAAA